>CAYTPH010000190.1:0-5993 GCA_964439635.1 uncultured Terriglobales bacterium | reverse complement strand
GGCCTGGTTGCGGCGGCGGGCGCGGGCCACGCTGGCGGCTGGGTCGGAAAGCATGAGGATGGTGAGGTCGGGCTGCAGGCCGCGGCAGAGCACGCGATGCAGTGCCAGGACGGCGTCGCTGCCCAGCTTGCGTCCGCCGCCCTGGTAGGCTTCGGAGGAATCGGTGAAGCGGTCGCAGAGCACCCACTTGCCCTCGGCGAGGGAGGGCAGGATGAGCTCGTCCACGTGCTGGGCGCGAGAGGAGAAGAGCAGGCCGAGCTCCGCCCAGGGGGAGAGGCCGCCGGTGCGGGAGTCGAGGACGATGTTGCGGATGCGCTCGCCGATGGGAGTGCCGCCGGGCTCGCGCGTGACCACCACGTCCAGGCCTTCGGCGCGCAACACCTCGGCCAGGCGGTTGAGCTGGGTGCTCTTGCCGCAGCCGTCGAGGCCTTCGATGGTGATGAACTTTCCGCGCGCGCGCTTGTGGGGCACGCGGGAATCATATCATCGCGATTGTGGTAGACTGCGCCGCAACGAACCTCCCCGCAGCTTCCCCAAGGAGGCCGCATGCGCCTCGGCGACTACATCGACGATTACTGCTCCCGCTGCAAGCTCTCCACCGACCACGCCGTGGTGTCGCTGGTCGGGGAAGAGGTGAAGAAGGTGCGCTGCCGCACCTGCTCCTACGAGCACAACTACCGCAAGAACAAGGGCGGGAAATCGCAGATGACCAAGCAGGAGGCCTTCGACAAGGTCCTGGCCAGCGTGATGGGGAAGCTGGATAAGAAGTAGCTACGCTCCACGCGACAAACCCACCACGGAGACACGGAGGCACAGAGAATTCCTTCTTCTTACTTCCTTCGTGTTTAGCTTTCTGTAACTCCCTCGAAGAGGTCAGTCTCGCGCTCGATCTGTCGCGGGGTGGTGGTGGCGGCCAGGTGGAAGAACTCCTGGTGGCCGCGCTGGCGGGCGGCGTTCTCGAACATGCCGAAGAGGGGCGCCTGGGAGAGATGGCGCTTGAAGGCGGCGATCTTGGTCTCCAGGCGCTCGCCGATCTCGACGATGGTGGTGACGGGCGCCAGCGAGACCGGCTGGCGGTCGGGCAGGGTGAAGAGCGCGGTGCCGTAGTAGAGCTTGTGGACGCGCCAGGGCTGGAGGCCGTCGCGGAGCTGCTCGGGGTAGCGGTTGGTGCGGCCGGCCCAGTGGTAGGCCATAGTGGCGAACAGGCCGGCCATGGAGTGGTCGGGGTGGGCGGTGATGGCGCCCTCGGTGCCGATGGTGAGCATCACGTGCGGGTGGATGCGGCGGACGCGGGCGGTGAGGTTGGCGACCACGGCGTGAAAGTCCAGCCGGTCGAGGCCGCCGTCGGGATAGTCGAGCACCTCGCCGTGACTGACCTGCAGCAGCTCGCAGGCGGAGGCGAACTCGCGCCGGCGCATGGTGGCCAGCTCGCGGTCGTCGGGGGCGCCGCCGCGGTGGGTGGCGGCCTGGCCGGGGGTCAGGCAGAGGACGTGGGTCTGGACCCCGCGCTCGCGGTAGAGCAGAAGCGACCCTCCGAAGCCGCCGGCCTCGTCGTCGGGATGAGCGGTCACCAGCAACAGACGTAACATTCGGTTCCTTGCCTCGGGCGCATTATTGGCAGATGTCCACAGGTGTATCACGGCGGTTCGCGGATCCGCCATGAGCTTCATCTAGTTGCGAGTCGCTAGTCGCGAGCCAAAACCCACCACGGAGACACAGCGGCTTCTTGCCTTTCTTTTTCTCTGTGTCTCAGTGTCTCTGTGGGGGATTCTTCTTAGGCGGGGTCAAGGGTGGGGATGGGTTGGGGTGCGGTGTCGTCTTCCAGCATGAACTCCAGCACCTCCTGCGGGGCGGAGGACATCCAGACCGGGGCGAAGGACTGGCGGTGCAGCGGCGAGGGGCCGTGCTGGCGCAGGGCGGCGAGGTGCCGGGGCGTGCTGTAACCCTTGTTGGAAGCCAACTGATAGAGCGGGAAGACGGAGTCCCATTCGAGGAGCATGCGGTCGCGTTCCACCTTGGCGATGATGCTGGCGGCGGCGATGGAGGCGCAGAGGGCGTCGCCGTGGATGATGGGCGTCTGGGCGCAGTCGGACTCGATGCGCATGGCGTCGATGAGCAGGTGGTCGGGGCGGGGCGAGAGCTGCGAGACGGCCTCCAGCATGGCCAGGCGGGAGGCGTGGTAGATGTTGATCTGGTCGATGCGGGCGGCATCCACGGCGGCGACGGCGATGGCGAGGGCGTGCTCGCGGATGCGCGCGGCCAGCAGTTCGCGGCGGTCTTCGGGGAGCAGCTTGGAATCGCGCAGGCCGCGGATGCGGTAGGTGGGGTCGAGGATGACGGCGGCGGCCACCACCGGTCCGAAGAGCGAGCCGCGGCCGACCTCGTCCACCCCGGCGATGAGGCGCGCTCCGGAACTGAAGGCCTGCTTCTCGTATTTCGTGGTGCACTTCAAGCGCTTGAGCAGGCGCAGCTTGGCGGCGGAGCGGGAGATCTCAGAAGCCGGCTTGAGTGTGCGGGGCACGGCGGGGATGGGGTCAGTTTCGCTTGAAAAGCGAGTGGGCGCAAGGGGCAGGGTGGCGCAGGGCTTCAGCCCTGCAATCAACAGCAAAGATAACTACGGCTTTAGCCGCTGAGGTAAGGGTCCCCTCAGCGGCTAAAGCCGGGATTCCTTAGCGGCTTCCATGCAGGCCTGAAGGCCTGCGCCACTCCGCACAGCCGAGGCGGCTGTGCCACAAAGTTATTCCGTCTCGCGGAGGCGGGCGGCCTTGCCGCGGAGGCCGCGCAGGAAGAAGAGCTTGGCGCGGCGGACGCGGCCGCTGCGCAGCACTTCCACCTTGTCGATGACCTTGGAATTGAAGGGGAAGATGCGCTCCACGCCATGGCCGAAGCTCATCTTGCGCACGGTGAAGCTGCCCTGGGGGCCGGAGCGCTGCTTGATGACGGTGCCTTCGAAGGCCTGGAGGCGCTCCTTGTCGCCTTCCTTGATCTTCACGTGGACGCGCACGGTGTCGCCGGCGTTCATCTTGGGCAGGTCGGTGCGCTGCAGCTTGGCGGTGATGCGGTCCATCACGGGTACGTTCTGAGACATGACTGTTTCCTTCCGTCGTCGCGGGCCGCAGCCCGCTGGATTCTAATCTTTCGCGCCGCGCAGGGCGGCGATCAACTTCCGGTCCTCGTCGCTGAGCACGACCTGCTCCAGCAGGTCGGGGCGGTTGCGCAACGTCTTCTCCAGCGCCTTGCGCCGCCGCCAGCGACGGATCTCGTCGTGGTTGCCGGAGACCAGAACCTCCGGCACCGGCATGCCCCGGAACTCCGCCGGACGCGTGTAATGCGGGTAGTCCAGCAACCCGCCGGAGCCGCAGGTACTATCGGGCCCTTCGGTCCCGGTCCCAGACCCGCGGCTATACGAGAACGATTCCTGCTGGGCCGAGGCCTGGTTGCCGAGGGCCCCGGGGAGCAGCCGCGTGACCGCATCCACGATGATGCAGGCGCCCAGCTCTCCACCGCTCAGCACGTAGTCGCCGACCGACAGCTCGCGGTCGGCCAGGTGCTCGCTCACGCGCTCGTCCACGCCCTCGTAGCGGCCGCAGACGAGCACCAGGCGGTCCAGCCCGGCCAGCTCCTCGGCCACGCCCTGGCGGAACATCTCACCCTGGGCGGAGAGCAGCACCACCGACTGCTTGCGGCGCGCGCCGCGCGGCGCCATGCCCAGCGACTCCACGCACTCGAAGATGGGCTCGGGCTTGAAGACCATGCCCTCGCCGCCGCCGAAAGGGCGGTCGTCCACGGTGCGGTGCTTGTCGCGGGTGAAGGCCCGCAGGTCGTGCACCCCGATGTCAATGAGCCCGGCTTCGCGCGCCCGGCGCACGATGCCGTGATCCATGGGCCCGCGGAAAAAGTCCGGAAAGATCGTCAGGATCTCGAACTTCATTCGCCAGCCTGTTCCTGCTTCTCTTCGTCCGTGAGCGGGGCGTCCAAATCCAGCAGGCCGGCGGGGAGAGCCATCTCTACCCGCTTCGCCACTGTATCCACGCGCCTCAGGAACTCCTGTGCGAAAGGCAGCAGGTATTCCTTGGTGCCGCTCTTAACGACCAGCAGCAGCGCCTCGCCAGAGCCGCTGTGCACGTCGTCTATGACGCCGACCTCGCGGCCACTGGCCACATCCGTGACCGTGCAGCCCAGCAGGTCAGCCACGTAAAACTCGCCCGCGGGCAGCTGCACGCGCTCGGCGCGGGGGAGCTGGATGTCGCATCCCGCCAGGGCCTCGGCGTCGGATATCGAATCGACGCCGCGAAATTTGAGCACCGCGCGGCCCTTGTGGGGCCACCAGCCTTCCAGCTCCAACTCCCGGCGCGTGCCGCCAGCATCCAGCGCGAACAACCGCTTGCGCCGGCTGAAGCGCTCGGGGAAGTCGGTGAGGATGTCGGCAGCCACCTCGCCGCGGCGTCCCTGGGGCTTCACTACGCGGGCGATGGTGATGAATTCGTCGCCTATTCCAGGATCTCCAGCGTGTAGTGCTTGTGGAGCTTCATGCCGGCGGCGCCCAGGATCGTCCGGATGGAACGCGCCGTGCGCCCCTGCTTTCCGATCACTTTGCCCAAGTCCGCGGGGGAGACGCGCAACTCCAGCACCACGGCCTGCTCTCCGTCCACCGACTGGACCGAGACCTGGTCCGGCTCGTCCACCAGCGCCTTCGCGATCTGCTCGACCAGTGCGCGCATGTCGCCACCCGGTTCGCTTGTCATATGGGGGCTCCTGAACGGGTCGGGCCGGACTGCGGTGCCTAGGCCGCGGTGGTGCCGGCCGGGGCGCCCTGCACCAGCTTGCCCACAGTCTCCGACAGTCTCGCGCCCTTGGAAACCCAGTAATCGATGCGCTCGCGCTTCAGATCCACAGTCGAGGGATTGGTGCGCGGGTTATAGGTGCCGACCACTTCCACCGGCCGGCCATTGCGCGCCCGCTCCTTCTCGATCACGACCACGCGGTAATACGGCTGCTTGCGCGCACCTACGCGCGCCAAACGGATCATTAACACGTAAAAGCTTGTCCTTTCTGGTATTTCCAGTCGCCTGGGAACAAACTCTGATTATCGCCTGAGCAGGGCAGGTTTGGCAACGGGGAAGGGCCGGAGGCGGCTCAGGAGGCGCGGTCCGAGGGCGGCGAAGGGGCGTCGTCGCGCTCCAGCAGCACCCGTATGTTCTCGGCAGCAAAGAGGATAAACACCAGCACCGCGCCGCAGAGGCCGACGATCCACAGCGACTGCAGGACAGGAGCGAGGAAGCGGGCGACGGTCACCATGTTCACATCCCGGGCAGCCGCAGGCCAGCCAGGCGCTTGTTGAAGCTGCCCTTGCTCATGGTTTTGAACATCTTGCGCATCTGGGCGTACTGGCGGAGGAGCTGGTTGACCTCCTGGACGCTGGTGCCGGAGCCGCGGGCGATGCGCTTGCGGCGCGAACCGTTGATGCTCTCGTGGTGGTCGCGCTCGTACTTGGTCATGGAGTTGATGATGGCCTCGACGCGGGTGATCTGGCCCTCGTCCACCTTGTCGGAGGCCTGCTGCAGCTGGGCGAAGGGCCCGATGCGCGGCAGCATGCCCATCAGGCTCTGGATGGAGCCCAGCTTCTTCACCTGGCGGAGCTGGTCGCGGAAGTCCTCCAGCGAGAAGCCGTCGCCGGAGAGGGCCTTGGCGGCGAACTCCTGCGATTTCTGCTTGTCCAGCTTCTCCTCGGCCTTCTCGATGAGGGAGAGGATGTCGCCCATGCCCAGGATGCGGCTGACGATGCGGTCGGGGTGGAAGGGTTCCAGCGCGTCGTACTTCTCGCCGATGCCGATGAACTTGATGGGCTGGCCGGTGACGTTGCGGATGGAGAGGGCGGCGCCGCCGCGGGCGTCGCCATCCATCTTGGTGAGCACCACGCCGGTGAGCGTGAGCTTCTTGTGGAACTCGTCGGCGGACTTGACGGCGTCCTGACCGGTCATCGCGTCGGCGAC
>CAYTPH010000189.1:0-6003 GCA_964439635.1 uncultured Terriglobales bacterium | reverse complement strand
ATCAGGGTGACCACTTCAGGGGTGCCAAACCCGGCGATAACCTTGGCGGCGGCGGCTGGTGCGTGTGCTGGCCCTACCACCCCAAAGCCCCAGAATTGCGCTAGTCCCAGCGTTGTCGCCATTAGCAACGCGGCGACATCCTCACGCAGCCCGGCGACGCCGTCCTCGGACTGAACCTGGCCCACGGTGGCCACCTCACTCACGGCCACCAGCTCAACTTCTCCGGCAAGACCTACAAGATCATCCCTTACGGCGTCACCAAAGAGACCGAGACCATCGACTACGACGAGCTGGAGAAGCTGGCCGAGCGCGAGCGCCCCCGGCTGATCATCGGCGGCGGCAGCGCCTACCCGCGCATCATCGACTTCGCCCGCATGCGCCAGATCGCCGACAAGGTCGGTGCCATCTACCTGGTGGACATGGCGCACTTCGCCGGTCTGGTCGCCGGCGGCGTCCACCCCTCGCCCGTGCCGCACGCCCACATCGTGACCTCGACCACCCACAAGACCCTGCGCGGCCCGCGCTCCGGCCTGATCCTCTCCCGGCAGGAGTTCGCCGCGCCCATCGACAAGGTGGTGTTCCCCGGCTTCCAGGGCGGTCCGCTGGTGCACATCATGGCCGCCAAGGCCGTGTGCTTCCACGAGGCCATGCAGCCGGAGTTCAAGGACTACGCCCGCCAGATCGTGGCCAACGCCAGGGTGCTGGCCGAGACCATCGCTCAGGGCGGCTACCGCATCATCTCCGGAGGCACCGATACCCACCTCATGCTGGTGGACGTCTTCAGCAAGGGCATGCTGGGCAGCGAAGCCGAGAAGGCGCTCGGCCTCGCCGGCATCACCGTCAACAAGAACGCCATTCCCTTCGACACCAATCCGCCCATGAAGCCCAGCGGCATCCGCATCGGCACCCCGGCGGTGACCACCCGCGGCATGAAGGAGGGCGAGATGCGCCAGATCGGCCAGTGGATCGCCCGCGCCCTCGACCAGCGCGCCGATACCGTCGCCCTCGACCGCATCCGCCGCCAGGTGCTGGAGCTGTGCGAGGCCTTCCCGCTCTATTCCGAGCGCCGCGCCCGCGCCACCGCCGAGCTGAAAGCCTAGTTCTCCGTGGCTGCACGCTGGTTATCCACCACAGAGACACAGAGGCACAGAGAACAGAACAGAAAACGGAGCAGAACAAGAAGGACTCGCTACGGAGCTCCCAGGATATTCTGTCCGTGTTGATCCGTGTAAATCTGTGGTGAGCTCTTCTTGTTCTTTCTCTTCCTCTGTGCTCTCCGTGTCTCTGTGGTGAGATTTGCCTTTCTTGTGCGGCTACAATAGCCCCCGTGAAGGTCGCCATCGACATCCGGCGCATCGGCCAGTTCGGTGTCGGCACCTATATCCGCAACGTCGTTCGCAACCTGGCCCGCCTCGACCAGCGCAACGCTTACATCCTCATCGGCACTCCCGAGCGCTTGCGCGAGCTGCGCGACCTGCCGGAGAACTTCATCGGCATCCCCTACGCCCTCACCGAGGCCTCTCCCCGCGACTGGTTCCACTTTCGGCACATCGTCGACCGCCACCGCTGCGACCTGGTGCACGTGCCGCACCTTTTCTGGGTGCCCCAGAACCTGCCGTGTCCCTACGTGGTGACCGTGCACGATCTGCTGGAGCACCTCTACCCGCAGAACAACGGCACCGGCTGGAAGTACTGGGCACGCAACTATCTCACCCGCCGCGCGCTCCGCCACGCCTCCCGCATCTTTGCCGTCTCCAACACCACCCGCACCGACCTCGCTCGTCTCTTCCACATGCGCGAGGAGAAGATCGAGGTGGTGTACAACGCCATCGACGACCGTTTCCGCCAGGGGCACGCCTCCGAGGCCGACCGCCAGGCCATCGCCGAGCGCTACCAGGTGAACTATCCCTTCCTGCTCTACGCCGGCAACATCCGCCCGCACAAGAACCTGGGACGGCTCATCGAGGCCTTCTCCGCGCTCAAGGCCGAGCTCGCCAAGGAGAGTGCTTATGAAGACCTGAAGCTCATCATCATCGGCGACGAGCTCTCCAAGCACCCGGCGCTCCGCCGCACCGTCATCAAGGGCGGCGTCGAGAAGGACGTGCGCTTCCTCGGCTTCGTCCCCATCGACGTCCTGCGCGTCTTCTACGATACCGCCCGGATCTTCGTCTTTCCCTCGCTGTACGAGGGCTTTGGCCTGCCTCCGCTGGAAGCCATGGCCCACGGCACCCCGGTGGTGACCTCCAATACCTCGTCGCTCCCCGAGGTGGTCGGCAACGCCGCCGTGCTGGTGAACCCGGAGAACGTCTTCGAGATCATGAAGGCCCTCCACCGCGTGCTGCTGGACGAGCCCCTGCGCGAGCGCCTCCGCCAGCGCGGCGAGCAGCAGGCCCTCCGTTACTCCTGGGAAAGCTCCGCCCGCCGCATCCTGCAGGTCTACGAGGAAGTCACCGCACGCTCACCTGCGGCCCGGTGAAGGCATGTGGCTGCAAGTGCCAGCGTCACCACCGGCGGCTTTCGCCTCTTCGGTGAAGCCTACCGCCCACTTCGGACCCGCATCCCTCCACGATAGTGCCCCGTCCTCAAGGCGCAGATCAGTGCTGGTTTGTCCTTGTCGGAGAAGCGCTTCTCGCCGCCAAAGAATTCCCGCATATACCGCCGCGTGCGTCGTTCGCGCGGGGGGCTGCCCGTGATCATGAAGTCGCGTGGGTCCGGGGAGTGCTCCAGTTGCGCCAGCATGTGGCCGATTTCATGCAGGGCGGTGTTGGCCACCGCTCGCGCGAATTCGGGCTCATCGTCTTCGAACACCCTCTCAATGCCGGGAGTGTAGTCCATTCTGCCGGAGGCGTCGGTGACCGGCCCTCCGCACACACGCAGATCTTTATGGGCTCCGACATAGATCAGGCCGCCCCCTTCGACGCCCAGGAACAGGAGTCCGCAGGGCCGGCTTTCGTGGCCCTCCGGAGAGAAGGTGAGCGTCAGGTCGCCTTGCGTCAGCCCGATAGAGCGCTCGATGGTCAGCTCTCGTCCGGCCGACTGGACCAGCGGCTGCAAGCTCCGCCGGATCGTCTCTACCAGTACGCGCGCCTGGCGAACGTAATGAACGTCCACCAGCACAAGGTGAAACGTACGGGGGATCCGAAACCGCAGTTCGACTGACCGGTCGTCGGCGGCATTCACCTCGGAACTCAGCGGCGATGCTTCCCCTACGTGCTCGATCGTGAGTTGCTCTCGTGCCACGCCCTCCCGGTAGAGAAACTGCGCCACTGCCAAGGCGCGCTTACGCGAGAGCGTCGCGTTTCGCCGCTCCGCGCCCAGACGGCTGGCCCGCCCGATCAGGGTGCCCTGGTGCGTGGGGATGCGCAGGATGTCGGCTGCCACCTCGCGCAGGAACTTCTTGTGTTCCGTCTTCAGGTTCGAGCTTCCGGTATCGAAGCCCGAAAGCAGGTGGGCTGAGGGGCAATCCCCCTTGTCGAGCGCACGCACTACCGAAGCCAAGTCGTGTTCCTCGCCCCCCACAAAGGGTCAGCGTTCGGTCGTTCCGGACTCCTCGAAGGTTTGTACCCGGGCCTCCGACAGGTGGAGGCGCATCACTTGGATCCACGCGGGGTCGACCTTGCCCAACGCATCCGCGCTCACGAGTACCTTGAGGCCTCCTGCGCGCCCCTCCTGCGGCCCTACCTCCGCCACCGCGAATCGCAGCTCGAGATCCACCGCTGCGATGTTGAAGGCAGGCACACTCAACGTGCCCAAGTCCTTCTCCCGGCGATACACCTCCAGCAGCTTGGCGGAAAGTGCGTCTCCTGATCGTTTGGCATCCTGCAGAGCATGCAGGATTCCGGTGAGCAGGACCTCCAGTTCTACCGCCTCGCCCTTGCGTGATTCGGGCATTCGGGTTCCGTCTCATCCCCAGCCAGGACCTGCGCTCCGCTTACGGCGCCGGCGGCCGCGATACCACCGTTCCCGACGACAGCGGCACCACCTTCATCGACTCCTGCAGCAGGTCCAGAACCTTCCCCAAACCCTCCGGCATCCGGTCCTGCAGGGCGTTGACTGTGATCTTTAGGGTGGCCCGCTGGTCGGTCTCCCGCTTGTTGATGTTCTGGTTGCTGTAACTGCCCTTGACCGTGGCGCTCACGAACCAGTACTTCGCCTTGACTTCCGCGCTGACGTTCTTCTCCGTCCTCGATTCCGCTGTCTGTATGTCCTTGATGGAGTATTCGAAGCTGATGTTCATGTCGTTGATGCGAATGAACGGAATGGGGACGATGGCTAACAACGGCACCGTCAGGCGCGAGGGCACGACCGTGTGTTTCGTTATCGTTACCGGCGTCGCTCCTGCCGGAGCGCTGGCGGCAGGCGGGACCACCACCTGCTCCTCGATCAGCCGGTCGAACTTGAACTCGACGTATCTCGCCTCGTAGGCCCGGCTGCTGTCGCCATCCGGGGCGTCGTCGCCCTTGCGTGGGTCCGCCGTTCCTCCGGAGGGCAAAGCGGTCTGATCCAGGTCGGTCCCTGGGACCGACTTGAGGCCGACCTCCTTGATGAACTCCACCGTTGTCCGGGCCGCCAGTGCTTGCGCCTTGATTGCGGCTTGCAGCGGCGACGCGATGATGTGCTCCAGGGGCAGGTCTCGCAGAATCGCTGGGATGTTCGCCATAAGATGCTCTCCTGTGCGTCTCCTCTCACCTTCCCAGGAGACGCTGCGCTTCGCTCCTCCAGAACTCGATCTCTTTCTCCGTCGCTCCCAGGGCCTTGGCCAGTTCGGCGGCTCGCGGCGCTGTTTCTGTACGCTGCAGGAACTCCGCAAGGGTCGAGATCCCCTTATCCTTCAGGGCCGCTTGCTGTGCCGGGCTGATACGGGGGAGCCGCTCCACCCGTAGGTCGGCCGGTGGCTTGCCGCTGATCAGGTCCGCCAGCACGTCCCGCAGCCGCGCCATCCCTTCCGAGGTGTCGCGGGTGATCTTCATGTGTACTTTCATGGTGGCCGGCTTGCTCTCTCCCAGCGTGGTGTACGCTGACAACGAACTCGCCAGCGAGGTCATTTCACGCCCCAATCCCGCCTGCGGCCGCTCCTTCCTCACGTCAAGCACATCGACCCCGAAATCTACTTGCATCTCTTGCAGCTGGATGGGAGCCACCGGAAGCATCGCCAGCACAGGGATGCTCACCTCGAATGGTTGCGTCGTCAGCCGCGTGCGCGTGTTTCCTGTGGCGGGATCAACTTCACGCTCCTCCACCGTTCTTTCCGCCTTCAGACGGAACACCCTTGCCTCCCCGTCCTCGATTCCCAGCTTCTCCAGTGCCGACATGGTCTCCTGCAGGGCCATCGCCTGCGCACGGATGGCGGACTGCAGCGGCAGTGCGAACAACTCTCCGAGTGCGTTGACCTTCATGGACTTTGCCGGCGTTTCGAGCGCCCGGATTATGCTCCTACCCCGATCCGTCAACAGGAATTGTGTCTTCCGTTCGGATAATGGAACAACCCTGCCAGCTCCGCGCGACGCGCCACCGTAAGCTCATGGCAGGAAAAGGGTTAGTTACAACGAGACGCAAGGTGCCAACCTCCGGATCCACTCCACTCATACCCTCCTGCCCGGCGATTCGTTCCACTTTCGGAACACAAGCTCTCCCGGAGCCCGAGCCGCTTGCTGCAACCTCGAATATAATGAGCTCGTTGGCGATCGGACCGGACGGTCGCTCCCGTGCCACGGACGACAGCTTTAGACCCCTGGCTTCAGCCAGGGGCCGGGCTTTGGCCCGAGCTGGGCAGCGTGGCTTGGGGGAGGAAAGTCCGAACTCCGTAGAGCAGTGTGCCGGATAACATCCGGGAGGCTGGCGTCAAGCGGGGTCCCCAGCGAGCCCGGTTTTGGCTTGCTGGGGTGCTCGTCAAGGCCAGTCGACGGAAAGTGCCACAGAGAACATACCGCCCGGCTCGCAAGAGCCGGGTAAGGGTGAAAAGGTGCGGTAAGAGCGCACCGCCCGCCCAGCAATGGACGGGGC
>CAYTPH010000188.1:1479-6039 GCA_964439635.1 uncultured Terriglobales bacterium | reverse complement strand
GCTGGAACTCGGGGCGCGCCGACAACAACCTGGGCTACCGGCCGCGGTACAAGGAAGGCTACTTCCCGGTGCCGCCGACCGACCACTACCAGGACCTGCGCACCGAAATGGCCATGACCATGCAGAACTGCGGGCTGCAGGTGGAGTGTCATCACCACGAGGTGGCGACCGGCGGGCAGACCGAGATCGACCTGAAGTTCGACACCATGGTGCGCTCGGCCGACAACATGATGCTGTACAAGTACATCGTGCGGAACGTGGCCAACCAGTACGGCAAGACCGTGACCTTCATGCCCAAGCCGCTGTTCCAGGACAACGGCAGCGGGATGCACACCCACATGTCGCTGTGGAAGGCGGCCAAGCCGCTGTTCGCCGGCGACGGCTACGCCGGGCTGAGCCAGATGGCGCTGTACTACATCGGCGGGCTGATCAAGCACGGGCCGGCGTTGTCCGCGATCATCGCCCCGACCACCAACAGCTACAAGCGGCTGGTGCCGGGCTTCGAGGCGCCGGTGAACCTGGCGTACTCGCGGCGCAACCGCTCGGCGGCGTGCCGCATCCCCATGTACTCGGCCAGCCCCAAGGCCAAGCGGGTGGAGTTCCGGCCTCCGGACCCCAGCTGCAACCCCTACATGGCTTTCGCGGCCATGCTGATGGCGGGCCTGGACGGCATCGAGAACAAGATCGATCCGGGCCAGCCGCTGGACAAGGACATCTACGACCTGGGGCCGGAGGAACTGGCCAAGGTGCCGAGCATGCCGGGGTCGCTGGGCGACGCCCTGGACGCGCTCGAGGCCGACCACCAGTTCCTGCTCAAGGGCGACGTCTTCACCGAGGAGCTGATCGCCACCTACATCGGCTACAAGCGCGAGAAGGAGGAGCAGGCGGTGCGGTTGCGCCCGCATCCCTATGAGTTCGCGCTGTACTACGACATTTAAGTCGGCGGTCGACGGTCTAGGGCCCGGCAGAGATGCCGGGCCTTTCTTTGATGCCTCGTGGTGACCTGGCGGTCCATCGGCGGGAAGTGGCACCCAAGTGAGGGGAAGCGCGTTTTCTCTGTGTTCCCCTGTGTCCTCTGTGGTTAATTAGTCGGGTGGACTTGGCGGGAGCGGTCGCACACATCCCATTCCGGGAGCAGGAGAGGGCGCGGGCCAACCTGGCGAAGGTGGCCGAACGCCTGCCCGCCGTGGCGGCGGAGGCGCTGCCGTCGCTGCTGGCCGATTCCCCCGATCCCGACACCGCGCTCAACTTCCTGGAGCGCCTGTGCACCCCGGAGAACGCCGAGATGGTGCGCCTGTTCGGCCGCGCGGGGACACTGCTGCACTACGCCATCGCCGTCTTCGGCTACTCGCCGTGGCTGGGCGAGACCCTGCTGCAAAACCCCGACCTGCTGCACGCCCTGGCGCGGGAGAAGAACCTGGACCGGTCGCACTCGCGGGAGGACTTCCGCGAGGCCTACGCGCGTTTCAGCTCGCGCTCGTTCGAGACCGACGTGTCGCTGCTGCTGGCGCGGTTCAAGCGGCGGGAGTACGTGCGCATCCTGCTGCGCGACGTGCTGGGCATCGCCACCCTGGCGGAGGTGACGGCGGAGATCTCGGCGCTGTCGGATGTGCTGATCGAAGAAGCCCTGCGGCACGCCGACATGCAGCTGCGCAACCGTTACGGCCCGCCCCAGGTACTGGACGCTCTCGGGCGGGTGCTGGAAGCGCCCTTCGCGGTGCTGTCGCTGGGCAAGCTGGGAGGCATCGAGCTGAACTACAGCTCCGATATCGACCTGCTCTTCCTGTACGGCGACGGGGAGCAGCCGGCGGCGGCCGAGCTGGGCGAGCGCATCAGCAACCGGGAATACTTCATCCGGCTGTCACAGCAGGTGACGGAGGTGCTGTCGCGGGTGACGCCGGAGGGCTCGGTGTTCCGCATCGACCTGCGGCTGCGGCCGCAGGGGCGCGAGGGTGAGCCGGCGGTGGGGCTGGCGCACGCCCTTCGCTATTACGCGGAGACGGCGCATGACTGGGAGCGGCAGGCGCTGATCAAGGTGCGTCATTCGGCGGGAAGCGTGGTGCTGGCGCGGGAGTTCGTCCGCGGGGTGCAGCCGCACGTCTACCGGGCCGAAGTGAATTTCGAGGCGGTCGAGACGGCGCTGAACACGCGGGAGAAGATCGGGGCGCACCGCCGGCGGCACAAGCTGAAGATCGATGCCGGCCTGGATGTGAAGCTGGACCGCGGCGGCATCCGCGACATCGAGTTCCTGGTGCAGTGCCTGCAGCGGGTGTACGGCGGGGCGGAGCCGTGGCTGCGGTCGGGCGGGACGCTGTTCTCGCTGCAGAAGCTGCACGACAAGGGGCACATCAGCGGCAAGGACTTCCACCAGCTGAACCTGGCCTACGCCTTCCTGCGGAAGGTGGAGCACCGGCTGCAGATCCGGCACGGGCAGCAGACCCACCGCCTGCCGGCGCAGAGGGCGGAACTGGATGTCCTGGACCGCTCCGTGGGCCGGGAAGAGCCGCAGCGGGCGGAGCTGCTGGGGGAGATGCTGCGTCGGCACATGGAGGCGGTGGCGGAGATCTACCAGCGCATCCTCCACGCCCAGCAGCGGCATGGGCAGGAGCGGGAGGCGGGCGAGTTCTACCTGTCGCCGACCGGCGACGGCGGGCGGGAGCAGTCGTACGCCCAGGTGCTGGAACGGTTCGCGCTGGACTCGCCGGAGGTGTACGAGATCGTTTCGCGGCGGGACGTCACGGCGCGGACGCGGCGCAACCTGCACCGCTTCCTGTCGGCGGCGTTCACCAGTTCGGACCGGTACGCGGCGGTGGTGCGGGCGCCGCAGGCCATCGAACGGGCGCTGCGCATCTTCGCCGTCAGCGACCACCTGACCGACATCCTGGTGCGCCACCCGGAGCTGATCGCCACGGTGGCGGAGATCGACGAGACGCCGCGGGGCGCGGGGAAACTGTTCAGCGCGTCGGTGGGACTGAGCGGGCCGGTGGAGCGCGATCCGGTGTTCGAGTACCTGGCGTCGGCCAGCGTGAGCCACAGCGAGAAGCTGGCGCTGCTGCGGCAGCACCACCGGCATCGCGCCTTTGCCAGCGGCGTGCGGGACGTGCTGGAGCTGCGGCCGGTGTACGACTCGCTGACGGAAATGAGCGATGCAGCGGACGATGCGGTGGTGGCGGCGTTCTCCATCGCGGCATCGCCGAAGGGCTTCGCCGTGCTGGCGCTGGGGCGGCTGGGGACGTGGGAATTCGACCTGGCGTCGGATGCCGACCTGCTGTTCGTCCGCGACGAGGCGGCGAGCGAGGTGGAGGCGCGGAAGGCGGCGGAGTCCATGATGGAGGCCCTGGCGGCCTACACTCGCGACGGCACGGTGTTCGCCGTGGACGCCCGACTGCGGCCGCGAGGGGCAGAGGGAGAGCTGGTCTCGACCCCCGCGGGGCTGGCCGACTACTTCGCTGAGGAAGCGCAGGCCTGGGAGGCGCTGACCTATACCAAGCTCCGATACATAGCCGGGGACGAGGAGCTGGCGCAGCGCGCCGCGGAGGCCGTCCGCCGGGAGAGCCGTAGATTCGCCCAGGATGCCGGATTCGCGGAAGAGGTGCGGGCGATGCGGACGAAGTTGGAACAATCGGACGCCGAGCCCAATTTCAAAGTCGGCGCCGGCGGGATCTACGACCTAGACTTCCTGGCCGGGTTCCTGCTGGTGAAGCACGGCGTGGAGGCGGAAGGGAACTTGCGGGAGCGGCTGCACGTGCTGGCCGAGCACAAGCTGCTGAACGACGGCGATTGCGCCACCCTGGACAACGCCGCCGAGCTGTTCCGGACGACGGAGCACGTGGTGCGGCTGGTGACCGGGCGGGCGCGGAAGTCGCTGCCGGCGACCGAGCACGGCAGGGAAGTGACCGATTCCTTGACCGCCAAGATCCTGGGATGGGAGCACCGGGGCGGATTGGCGGAGGAGCTGGAGCGGACCTACGGGGTGGTACGCGGCCTGTTCCAGAAGGTGGTCGCATAGGGGCGACGCTGGGGATTCCGCAAGCTGCACGCGGCGCAGTGACGACCACGATGGGATAATGTGAGGGTCGTCACAAGCAGCTGTGACCGAAGACCTTAGGGCGCCCCGCCGAGGTGCCTTAGAATCAGCGGTCTTATACAATTCGCGCGGAGGTGCACGCATCATGGCGGACTCTTACAACGGGCTCAGCTTGCCCAAGGACGGCAAGCGGATCACCTACGAGAACGGCAAATACAACATCCCCGACAACCCCATCATCCCCTTCATCGAAGGCGACGGCACGGGGCGCGACATCTGGAAGGCCTCGGTGCGGGTGTTCGACGCGGCGGTGCAAAAGGCCTACGGCGGCAAGCGCAAGATCGCCTGGTTCGAGATCTTCGCCGGCGAGAAGGCGATGGCGAAGTTCCAGAGCTGGCTGCCGGACGGCAGCATCGATGCCATGCGCGACCTGCGCGTGGGCATCAAGGGCCCCCTCACCACCCCGGTGGGCGGCGGCATCCGCTCGCTGAACGTGGCGCTGCGGCAGATCCTCGACCTGTACGCCTGCGTGC
>CAYTPH010000188.1:0-1469 GCA_964439635.1 uncultured Terriglobales bacterium | reverse complement strand
GAAGTGGTACGGCGCCCCCAGCCCGGTGAAGCGGCCCGACCGCATGGACGTGGTCATCTTCCGCGAGAACACCGAGGACGTGTACGCCGGCATCGAGTGGGAGCAGGGCACGCCGGAAGTGGCCAAGCTGATCGAGTTCCTGAACAAGGAGATGCTGAAGGGCGGCAAGAAACAGATCCGTCTGGATTCGGGCATCGGCATCAAGCCCATCTCCATCACCGGCACCAAGCGGCTGGTGCGCCGCGCCATCCAGTTCGCGCTGGCCAACGGCAAGAAGACGGTCACGCTGGTGCACAAGGGCAACATCCAGAAGTTCACCGAGGGCGCCTTCCGCGACTGGGGCTACGAGCTGGCCACGCAGGAGTTCCGCGACAAGGTGGTGACCGAGCGCGAGAGCTGGATCCTGGACAATAAGGACAAGAATCCCAACCTGAGCATGGAGCAGAACGCCAACCTGATCGAGCCCGGGCTGGAGTTCGCCACGCCCGACTTCAAGGCAGCCATCCTCAAGGAAGTGAAGGATTGCCTGGACGCGATCTACCAGACCCACGGCAACGGCGAGTGGAAGAAGAAACTGATGGTGAACGACCGCATCGCCGACTCCATCTTCCAGCAGGTGGTGACCCGGGCCGACGAGTACCAGGTGCTGGCCACGCCCAACCTGAACGGCGACTACATCTCGGACGCGTGCGCGGCGCAGATCGGCGGGCTGGGCATCGCTCCCGGCGCCAACATCGGCGACGGCTACGCCATGTTCGAGGCCACCCACGGCACCGCGCCGAAGTACGCCGACCTGGACGTGATCAATCCCGGCTCGGTGATGCTGTCGGGGGTGATGATGCTGGAGTTCCTGGGCTGGAAGGAAGCGGCCCGGCTGATCGAGGACGGCATCCGCCGCACCATCGAGCAGAAGAAGGTGACCTACGACTTCCACCGGCTGATGGAAGGGGCCACCAAGGTGAAGTGCAGCGAGTTCGGCAATTACGTGATCGAGAACATGGACGAACGGCGCTCCACCGCGGCGGACTAGCAAAGACCGGCGTCATCCTGAGGACCTCCAGACCCGAAGGATCTCGCGTGCGCCAGCAACATGGTGAGTACACGCGGGATCCTTCGGCGCTAAAGCGCCTCAGGATGACGCCAGTTCCTTTATGGGGCCCGATTTTGGGTAGAATCGTGGGTTCCATTCATTCCGGCGGTCCCGCCCGGGTCCGCGACAGAAAGGACTCATCTATGCGCAAGAAGATCACCATCGTAGGTTCGGGGAACGTGGGGGCCACGGCGGCGCACTGGATCGCCAGCAAGGAGCTGGGCGACGTGGTGCTGATCGACATCCTGGAAGGCATCCCCGAGGGCAAGGGCCTGGACCTGCTGCAGGCCATGCCCATCGAGAAGCGGGACTCGTTCGTCATCGGCACGAACGACTACAAGGACACGGCCAACAGCGACATCGTGGTGATCACCGCCGG
>CAYTPH010000187.1:0-6047 GCA_964439635.1 uncultured Terriglobales bacterium | reverse complement strand
CGCTGGACAAGCCGCTGACCATGGAGATCAAAGGCCGCAACCTGATCGAGGGCGTGCCCAAGACCATCACCGTGGACGACAGCGAGATCCGCGAGGCCCTGGGCGAGTGCGTCAGCACCATCATGAACGCCATCCGCGTGGCCCTGGAGCGCACGCCCCCCGAGCTCTCCGCCGACATCAGCGATCGCGGCATCGTGCTCACCGGCGGCGGCGCCCTGTTGAAGAACCTGGACAAGCGCATCCGCGAGGAGACCGGCCTGCCCGTCTCTATCGCCGACGATCCGCTGGCCAGCGTGGTGCTCGGCACCGGCAAGATGCTCAGCGACTTCAAGCTGCTGAGAAAGATCTCGATCGAGTAACACCCAGGGGCGGGCGGGGGCCCGCCCGGGCACGCAAGCAGTCCTCAATGGAAAACATCCTCGGCCGCTACCGCAACACCACCATCCTGGTAGCGGTCCTTTTTGCGCAGATCGTCGGCCTGGCAGTGCAGGTCAAGCGTCCCACCGAGGCCGGCAGTACCCGCCTGCTGCGCGTCTGGGCCATCAACGCCGTCACCCCCATCGAGAAAGCCGCGGTGGGCACCAGCCGCTGGGTGCGCGGCCTGTGGAGCAACTACATCTACCTTCGCGGCCTGCGCCAGGAGAACCAGGCCCTGCGCGACCAGATGGAGCGCATGCGCATCGAGCAGGTGCGCCTGAAGGAGGACGCCACCCAGGCCCAGCGCCTGCAGGCGCTGCTCGCCTTCAAGGAGCAGTATGTCTCCCAGACCGTGGCGGCGCAGGTCATCGGCTCCAGCGGCAGCGAAAACTCCCGCGTGGTCTACCTCGACAAGGGGGAGCGCGACGGCATCCAGCCCGACATGGCGGTCATCACTCCCGACGGCATCGTCGGCAAGGTGCTGCGCGTCTTCCACTCCTCCTCGCAAGTCCTGCAGATCAGCGACCAGTCGAGCGGGGTGGGCGCCATCCTGGAGGGTTCGCGTCTGCAGGGCATCCTGCAGGGCACCGCCTCCGGCGAGCTCACGCTGCGCTACATCATGGCCGACGAGAAGGTGCAGCCCGGGGAGCGCGTGCTCACCTCCGGCGGCGACCGCATCTTCCCCAAGGGCTACCCCATCGGCACGGTGGCGCACGTCGGCCCGGGGCCCGATCTCTTTCTCACCATCCGGGTGAAACCTGCCGCCTCCCTCAGCCGCCTGGAAGAAGTGCTGGTGGTCACCAAGGTGGCAGAAACGGCGCCGCACGTGGCGCCGGGCGAGGGGCCCGTCCGCGCCGCCGATATCCTGGCCCAGCGCCTGCCCACCCTGAAGAAGCCCGAAGCGGAGCCGGAGAAGAAAGAAGCCGCGGCCAACCCGAGCCCGGCCGCTTCCGCCGCCGCCCCGCCCGTTCCGCCCGCCCGGCCCGCGCCCAAGCCGCAGCTCGAGGGCGGACCCGCCAAGCCACCCGCCGCCGCTCCGCCTTCTGCGGCGCCGCCGCCCCAGGGGAGGTAAGCTGTGGCCGTGGCCATCACCTACACCTCGCGGGAAGAGATCGAGGTTTATCGTTTCAGCCTGCTGGCCAGCCTCGGGCTGCCTCTGGCGGCGCTGTTGCTGCAGGCCTTCCTGCCGCTGCGGCTGCGCTTCTTTTCCGTCTTCGACCTGCCGCTGCTGGTCACCATCTTCTTCGGCGTGGCCCGCCGCAGTCCGGTGGCCGGACTGCTGACCGGCGCCTTCATCGGTCTGGCGCAGGATGCTTTCACCCACCAGCCCATCGGCCTCTACGGAGTCGCCAAGACCATCGTGGGCTACGGCGCCTCCTCGCTGGGGGTGAAGATCGACGTGGAGAACCCCGGTTCGCGCTTTCTGCTCACCTTCGTTTTTTATCTTGTCCACCAGGTCACCTACTTCCTTCTCACCCGCAACCTGCTGGGCATGGAGATGGGGTGGCGCTGGGGATTCACCGTCGGGGCGGCGGTGGCCAACGGACTGATGGCCGTGGTCGCCTTTGCCATCATGGACCGCTTCAAGCAGCGCACCTGAGGATGACGACATGGGTGTTGCTGCATCTACCAGGGAAAGGCCGTAGGTAGTTCCGGTGCACGGACGCGACGAAAAGGTCTCCTCGACCAAGCTGGCGGTGGCACAGTACGCCATCCTGGTGATCTTCCTGGTGCTGGGTTTCCGCCTGGCCAAGCTGCAGGTGGCCTCCAGCGACGAGTACGAGACCCTGGCCGAGCGCAACCGCATCCGCACCATCCCCATCCTGGCGCCCCGCGGCAAGATCCTGGACCGCGAGGGCCGCATCATCGTCGATAACTACCCCTCGTTCTCCGTCCTCCTGCTGCGCGACCAGAACAAGGAGACCGCCGCCGACCTGGAGCAGATCGCCCAGGGCCTGCACATGAGCGTGGACGACATCAAGGCCCGCCTGCGCAAGTTCCAGAGCGCCCCCGGCTTCCAGCCCATCGTGCTGAAGGACGACATCACTCCCGACGAGCTGGCCTTCATCGAATCGCACCGCAACGAGCTGCCGCAGCTGGAGACCATCATGGTCCATCGCCGCCTGTACCCGCGGAACGGCTTCATGGCCCACGTCATCGGCTACGTGGGCGAGGTCAGCGAGCAGATGCTCGACCTGCCGCAGTACGAGCTGCACGATCCCGGCGACATCGTCGGCAAGAGCGGCATCGAGCAGTCCTACAACGCCGTGCTCATGGGCAAGGACGGCTCCCGCCGCGCCCTGGTGAACAGCCGCGGCAAGGAGGTCGGCCGCCTCAGCGAGACCTCCGCCGTCCCCGGCAAGCAGCTCAAGCTCACCATCGACCTCGACCTGCAGATTGCCGCCGAGGAAGCGCTCGAGGGTACCGGCAACAACGGCGCCGTGGTCGCACTCGACCCCCGCAGCGGGGAAGTGCTGGCCATGGCCAGCCGTCCCACCTTCGATCCCAACAGCTTCGCCGTCCGCATCACCCGCGACGAGTGGAACCGCCTGGTGACCGACGAAGGCAAGCCGCTCCTCAACAAGGCCATCCAGGCACAGCTGGCGCCCGGGTCGGTCTTCAAGATCATCATGGCCATGGCCGGGCTGCAGGAGGGCATTTCCGACGACATGGTGGTGAATTGCGGCGGCGGCAAGGACTTTTACGGCCGCTTCTTCAAATGCTGGGTGGTGGCCGAGCGCCGCACCCACGGCGTGGTCGAGATCAGCAAGGCCATCTACCAGTCCTGCGACACCTACTTCTACACGCTTGCCGAGCGGCTCGGCATCGGTCGCATCGCCCAGTACGCCACCGCCGTCGGCCTGGGCAAGAAGACCGGCATCGACCTGCCGCAAGAGGTCTCCGGCGTCATGCCCTCGGAGGAGTGGAAGGTCCGCAACTTCAAGCAGAAATGGTACGCGGGCGAGACCATCTCCGTGGGCATCGGGCAGGGCGCCGTGGCCACCACCCCCATCCAGCTGGCCCGCGCCATCGGCGGCATCGCCATGGGAGGCACGCTGCGCCGTCCTCATCTGGCCAACCCCAGCGATCTTCCCGAGGGCTTCCGCCAGCTGGCCGGCTCCGCGCAGCCGGACGAGGTCAAAGTCGAACTCGATCCCCGCAACTGGGAGCGCATCACCGACGCCATGGTGGAGGTGGTGAACCCCATCGGCACCGCCCCCAGCGCCCACCTGAAGGACATCGACTTCGCCGGCAAGACCGGCAGCGCCCAGGTCATCTCCAATACCGGCAAGGCCCGCGCCGGCAGCCATCACAAGTTCAAGGACAACGGCTGGTTCGTCGGCTTCGCCCCGCGCCGCAATCCCGACGTGGTGGTGGCGGTGCTGCTGGAGCAGGGTGAGCACGGCTACATGGCCGCCCGCGTCACCGCCCAGGTCATCAAGGCCTTCGTCGAGAAGAAGCGCAAGCGCGACGGCCAGATGAAAGTCGCCGAAAAAGAGAAGGCCGTCGAAGTCTCGGCCCTCTGGTCGGCCCCCGGCTCCGACAAGCTGGAAGGCGGCCGCTTTCACTTCGACCATGTAGCGCCGGCGTCCCGCCGGCTGTCCGGAAGGCGTCTCGCCCGCCCAGCGGCAACCGCGATCCTCGCGGGAGGCCCCCGCTGATGGCCCGCAGCTTCTCTTTCCGCGACTTCGACTGGGTCCTGCTGACCTTCACCCTGCTGATCTGCGGCCTCGGTATCATGGAGATCTACAGCACCACCCTGAACACCAAGTTCGCCGGGGTGCACGTGAAGCAGATCTACTGGGTGCTGGCCGGCTTGGCGCTCATGTTCCTGGTCAGCTTCTTCGATTACCACCTCCTGCTCGACAACTCCCACTGGCTCTGGATCGCCTCGGTGGCCTCGCTGCTGGCCGTCGCCATCTTCGGACGCACCTACCTGGGGGCGAAGCGCTGGATCCAGCTTCCCGGAGGCCAGCACTTCCAGCCCTCGGAGTGGGTCAAGCTGGTGGTCATCCTCGCGGTCGCCAAGTACTTCACCGACATGCGCGAGCGCGAGGCCTCGGTCGCCGACATCGTCAAGAGTGGGGCCATCGTGGGCGTGCCCATGCTCTTCGTCCTCAAACAGCCCGACCTCGGTACCTCGCTCACCTACATCCCGGTGCTGATCATGGGCCTCTTCCTCGGCGGCCTGCGCCTGCGGCATGCGGTGGTGATGCTGGTGGCTTTCGCCGCCCTTACGCCGCTGGTCTGGCACTACGGCCTCAAGCCCTACCAGAAGGCGCGCCTGGTCAGCTTCATGGAACCCGAAGCCGACCCGCAGGGCTCCGGGTACCAAGTCCAGCAATCCCTGATCGCCGTGGGCTCCGGCGGAGTTTGGGGGAAGGGGACGGCTAAAGGCACGCAAACACAGGGGATGTTCCTCCCCGTCCCGCACACCGACTTCATTTTCGCGGCCTTCGCCGAGGAGCACGGATTTGTAGGCGCGCTCGGGGTGCTACTGCTATACTTTGTCTTGTTGATGCGTCTGGTGCACAATGCCCAGACCGCGCCCGACCGCTCCGGGACCCTGGTGGTCATGGGAGTGGTGGCGATCCTGACGTTCCACGTCATGGTCAACATCGGCATGGTGGTTGGCTTTATGCCGGTCACCGGAATCCCGTTGCCGCTGCTAAGTTACGGCGGCTCGTCGGTTCTGTTCACGTTCCTGGCGCTGGGTATCGTCATGAACATCCGCATGCGCCGGTTCGTGAACTGAGAAGAGAAGCGGCCATCCGGCCGCGGAACATGGAGTGACCCGCCGCAGGCGGGCAGCAGTTCAGCAAGTTTCGTCGGCCCTCGCGATGAAAGAGGGCAAGCGCCGGCCGCGCAAGAGGGGCCGGACAGGTGGGATGAGAGCAGCGCCGGGGACGGGATAACGACCCCGCCGGCCGCACACAAGGCCGGTTGTAGTGGTCACAGGTCTCCTGAGCGCGCATAGGTGCAAAGATTCCGAGCCGTATTCCAAGAAATCTGATCACCCCTGATGGTCGAGGGCCCAGTTCCGTGTGTGCACGGGCGGGCTGTCGCGCCGTCCTCATTCTCCTCGACACCCCTCGCATCCGCTGCCGGTAATCCGCTCCTGAAGGGAGCGGGCCGGAGTCAGCATGTCTAAAGAACTGTTCGTGTCCTCCACGCCACACGAGACCAAGGTGGCCATCGTCGAGGACGATCAACTCACCGAGATTTATTTCGAGCGCGAGAACGAGTACACGCTCGCCGGATCCATCTACAAGGGCCGGGTCACCCGCGTGCTTCCCGGCATGCAGTCCGCTTTCGTGGACATCGGCCTGGAGCGCGACGCCTTCCTTTACGTCACCGATTTCCTCGAGGAGCAGGAGGACCAGGAGGAGTTCGACCGGGTCATCACCCAAGCGCACGACGAGGCCTACAAGCCGCGCGGTGAAGGCCGCGAGGAGCGCCTTCCGCGCGAGGACCGCGGTTCGCGCGACGGCCGCCCGCCGCGCGAGGAGCGCCGCCGGGAGCCCCGCTTCGAGCGCCTGGCGTCGGCACCCATGCTGGAAGAACCGGCGCCGCCGATCGCTCAACCGGCTGAGATCCACGAAGCACCCGCCGCTCCCGAACCGGCGCCG
>CAYTPH010000186.1:0-6062 GCA_964439635.1 uncultured Terriglobales bacterium | reverse complement strand
TTGATGATCCAGCGCAGCACGTGGGCATTGTTGTAGTAGTAGCCGAGCACGTACTGGCAGGTGGAAAGGCAGTGCGAGTTGCACACCTTCTTCATCTCGTCGAGCTGCTTGTTGTCGAACTTGTGGTCCCAGATCTTGCCCCAGTCGTCCTTGGCGGAGTACATGGGGAAGCAAGGGGCCAGGGTCCCGTCGGTGCGGATGACGCAGGAGTTGTGGCCGGCGCGGCAGTTCCAGGGGTAGGTCTTGCCGCGCATGAAGTCCTTCATCTTGCGCAGGTGGTCCTTGCTGTTGACCATGATGTAGCCCTGCGCGTTCTTGTCGATGATCCAGTCCAGGACCTCGTCCACCCGGTCCCAGTCGTCGGGGCGGATGTAGGTGACGTTGTCGTTCAGGTGCTGGAAGTGGGGCTGCTCGATGTAGGGCGGTTCGTTGATGTGGACGTCGGTGGAGATGCCGTTGTCGTGGGCGATCTCGGTGAGCAGCTTCACGTCGTCCAGGTTGTGGCGGCAGATGTTGGTGTTGAAGACGATCATGTAGCCGTACTTGCGCTGCTGCTTGACCAGGTAGTGGAACTGCTTCTCGATGCGCTTGAAGTTCTTGGCCAGGCCGGGCTTCTCCTCGATGCAGTCCACCGCCAGGTTGATGGCGGCCACGCCGGCGTCGCCCACGCGGTCGATGAAGTCCTCGTTCATGAGGATGCCGTTGGTGGGCAGGTAGACGAAGAAGCCGTTCTTGGTGCCGTAGTCGACGACCTTGAGGATCATGTCGCGGCGGAGCAGGGGCTCGCCGCCCATGATGGCGATGACGCGGCAGCCCACCGACTTGAGCCAGTCGATGGAGCTGATGGCGGTCTCCTCGGTCATGCCCTTCACCTTGTTGTTGAACGCCCAGCAGTAGTGGCAGTCGACGTTGCACTTCCACTCGGTGAACAGGTAGCTGAGCAGCGGCCGGAACTCGTTGGCCATGATGCGCGACTGCACGTACGGCACGAACCACCGGCGGAATGCCCGCACGAAGTTGTTCGCATGGTAGCTCTTGGTCTGTAACTCCGCCATCAAGCCTCCTGAACAGGGGTCGGATTGCACGTGGGGTACGGCCACCGGCCGCAAACGCCGGGCCCCACAAAAGCTAATTAGAATAAACAGTGGTTCGCTGTCTCGTACAGCAAAAAATCATTGGGAATGCTGGACTTGCAGCGTATCGTCGCTATTCCGCAGCGAACAGGGCTGCAGGGCGAGCGAACGGCGAAGGAGATTTCCCGGTGGTCAACAGCGGCGAGGAGAGACAGCGCTGGGACCAGCGTTATCGCGAGGGGTCGCACCCCAGGCGCGAACCCGACCCTTTCCTGGCCCGGGCGTACGCCGAGTACGTCCAGCCCTTGTTTCCCGAGGGCGGATCGGCTTTGGACGTGGCCGGCGGCTCCGGACGGCACGCCGTGTGGCTGGCACAGCGCGGCTGGAAGGTCACCCTGGTGGACATCTCAGAAGTAGGGGTGGCGCAGGCGCGGCAGGCGGCGGCGCAACAGCACGTGAAGCTCGAGGTGAAGGTCGCCGACCTCACCGACAGTAGCCTGGACCGAGAGCGCTACGACCTGGTGCTGGTGTTCTTCTATCTCCAGCGCGACCTCTTCCCTGCCCTGGTCTCGACCCTGAAGCCCGGCGGCCTGCTGCTCTACAAGACCTACACCAAGGAGCACCGCAAGCGCGCCAAGGGGCCGAAGAACCCGTGCTACTTCCTGGAGGAGAATGAGTTGCTGTTCGCCTTCCACAAGCTGCGCATGCTGCACTACAAGGAGAGCTTCGGAGATGAAGCTGTCGCCGAACTGGTGGCGAGGAAAGAAGTCGCGAAGCGCTAGCCGCGTTCACATTCCCGGATACTTGCCCAGGAAGATGAGGAGGAAGTCCACTGTGTCGGTGATCCCGTGGGCGACGATGGGGACGGCGAGGTTGCGCTGGCAGCGAAGATACAGACCGCCGAGGAGCAGACCGTTGATGAAGTTCTCGATCATGCCGGTGATCCCCTGATCCATATGGGCGGCGCCGAACAGCAGGCTGACCGCGAGCAGGCTGGTCACCCAGGCGGCGCGGGTGCGGCCGAAGAGGTCGGCGACCCGGCTCATCAAGTACCCACGATAGACCAGCTCCTCGCCCAGGGCGGCGAGCGTCCAGGAGATGACGAAAGCGATCAGGAACCACTTCACGTTCCCAGTGACCCTTTGAAACTGGTGCAGGTCGGGCATCTCCCCGGTGAGCCGAACCAGGAGAGGCTGGGTGACAAGCAACTCCAGCGCCGACATGGCGGCACCCGCCAGCAGACCCCAAAGCAGCGTCCGGCCCCAACTGCGATAGCGGGCGAACCCGACGTGGCTCCACCGCAGCTGCCGCGCGCGGAGCGAAACCCATGCCAGCACGAGGATGTACAGGGTCTTACTGACAAAAACGCGGCCGCTCCAGTCGGCGAGAAAGAGCAGCGCCACCAGCGCCAGCTCCAATAGGAGGAGGCGGCGGCTGGCCCGCAGGTCGGCGGACGTAGCAAAGTTATTCAAGGTTCCTCCATGGTCCAGAGACAGCTGTCGGCAGTCGGTGGAGCTGGCGGAACATCTGGAGCGTCCACAGGTCGATGTGGAAGGTGACCAGGACCAGGCCAGCGGCAACCAGCAGGCCAACGGGTACGAGCCACCAACCCAGCACCTCCTGTCCAGACGCCGGGAGGCTGCCAAAGCCCATGCGCAGGGAGAGCTGGCCGGGTTCTCCCGGCAGCAGCCAGAGACCGACCCGGTGCGGGCGGAGGAACTTCATCACCGTGGCCAGCAGCAGCGATCCCGCAAGAAAGTACGCCGCAAAGGAGCCCAAACAGACGAAGAAGCCCCACACACTGAGGGTGGCCCAGCGGAAGAGACTCTGCAGCAGCAGCGATGGGGAGCGGGTGGCATGGGTGCGTGCGAACAGCTTCTCGGTCTGGTATTGGCGGGCGAGGTGCTCTGCCCCACCCAGGCTCAGAACCGCGGCGCGAACCGCCTCGGTGGAGAGGGGGCCATCGGCCGCAGTGCGATCGAGGACGTGGCTGCGCAACTCTTGCACGATCTCGGTGATCTCTTCCGCCGGCAATCCGCGGAGCCCGACTCGCACCCTGGCCAAATACTCCTCGAGCATCTGCGTGGCGGCTTGGGCGTCGTTCATTTGCGCTCCTCCTTCAACAAGGGGCCCAGCAGGCCATTCATGCCCTCGGAGAACCTGGCCCAGATGACTGCCATGGTCAGCGCACGGCGCCTGCCCCGCGGCGTCAAACGGTAGTACTTGCGAGGGTGGCCGGCTTCCCCCTCCACCCACTCCGAATCCAGCAGGCCCTCAGCCTTCAGCCGGGTGAGCAGCGGGTAGACCGTCCCTTCGGCGATGACCAGGTCCGAACCCTCTTCCAGGCGACGCAGGATCTCGAGGCCGTAGAGCCGGCCCTCCCAGAGGGCGGCGAGGATGGCCAACTCCAAGCAGCCCTTGCGGAGCTGTACTTCCCACTTGTCGGTGGGGTCCGGATTGGCGGTGACGGGGCCCACGCCGATACTATGTATTACATAGTATGATGTTGTCAATAGCTTTTCTTCGCCGGCTGGCTGAGCCCTCCGGCCCCTCTGCTACCATCGGTCGGCGATGGCCAAGAAGAGTTCTCCCGGTCACGTGACCGCAAAGCACAAGATCGAGCACCCGGTACTGCGCCGGAACCTGTGCTTCGCCTGCGGCAAGGACAACCCCCACGGTATGCACCTGCGGTTCGTCTATGACGAGGAGGCCGATACCTTCCTCTGCCGCTTCCGCCTGGCCAATCGGTTCTGGGGACCGCCCAAGCACGCCCACGGCGGCATCATCGCCACCATCCTCGACGAAGCCATGGGCAAGGTGAACAAGCGGCGGCACGTGATCGCCCTCACTTCCAAGATGGAGGTGCAGTACCTGAAGCCGGTGCCGCTGCGGAAACCACTGACCGTCGAGAGCTGGGAGAGCTCGGTGCGCGGCCGGCGCCACGTGAACGTCGCCGAGATCCGTGATGAGAAGGGCGAGGTACTGGCCAAGGGGCGGGCCCTGTTCATCGCGGTGGACCCGCACCGCATGTTTGCGAAGTACCTGAAGAAGAGTCGCTAGCCACGGGTGGGGGAGCCGCGCCCTTTCAAAGCCAGCCCGCGCGAGGGCGCGCGGGCTACATTTCACATCTCCGGAGACCGTGCCAGGGCGCGGGCGAGCTTGCGCACGCCTTCGCGGATCTGCGGCAGGCTGAGGGCAGCGTAACCCAGGAGCAGTCCGCCGCGCCTGGGTCTGGCGGCATAGCAGGCGGAGAGCGGTCGGACGACGACTCCGGCCGCGGCGGCGCGGGCCGAGGTCTCGACATCATTCACTCCTGCGGGCAGCCATCCCACCAGGTGCATGCCGCCTTCCGAGGGCCGGACCTCAAGCAGACCCGGCAGTTCGCGCTGGGCCGACTCGACCAGCACCGCCTGGCGTTCCTGGTAGAGCGCCCGCATGCGGCGGATGTGGCGGGCGAAGTGGCCTTCCTGGATGAAATCGGCCAGCACCGCCTGCTCGGTCATGGGCGAGTGGCCGTCGACGACGGAGCGGGCGCGGCGGAAGGCCTCGACCAGGTCCGGCGGCAGAACGAGGAATCCCAGGCGGAGCGATGGGAACATCGTCTTGCTGAAGCTGCCCATGTAAACCACGCGTCCGCCGCCATCCAGGCCTTGCAGCGACGGCAGGGGCTTGCCGCGATAGCGGTACTCGCTGTCGTAATCGTCTTCCAGGACCCAGGCGCCGGTGCGCTCCGCCCATTCCAGCAAGGCCAGGCGGCGGCCGATGGTCATGGTCACGCCCAGGGGATAGTGGTGCGAGGGCGTGACGAAGGCGACGTGGGCGTTCTGCTTGCCGACGGCGGCGATGTTCGCGCCTTCGTCGTCCACCGGCAGGCGCAGCAGCGACGCTCCCGCGGCACTGAGCGCAACCCGGGCTCCGGGATACCCGGGATCTTCCAGCAGAGCGGTGTCGCCGGGGTCGAGGAGCAGGCGGGCGGCCATGTCCAGCGCCTGCTGCGAGCCGCTGGCGATCACCACCTGCTCGGTCTCACAGCGGACGGCGCGGGAGGAGCGCAGGTAGCCGGCAATGGCCTCGCGCAGGGGAAGGTAGCCTGCCGGATCTCCGTAACCGACCAGCTCGTAGCCAGGGCGGCGCCAATGCCGCGCCATCAGCCGCGCCCAGGCGGCAAAGGGGAATGCCTGCAGGTCGGGCAAGCCGGAAGCGAACGGCTGCGGGCGTCCGGCGGCGCTGAGCAGGCGGATGGGGCGGCTGGCCAGCATCTTGCCGCGGCGGGAGAGGGCGCGGCGGCGAGCCGGCTTCCTCCGTCCGACGTCGGCCTGGGCGGCAGCGGAGAGCAGCTCGTCCGGAAGGGAGCGCGCGACACAAGTTCCCGAGCCGACCTTGGCCTCCAGGTATCCCTCCGCCAGCAGCTGCTCGTAGGCGAAGGTGACGGTGTTGCGCGAAACCCCAAGATCGGCGGCCAGCAGGCGGCTGGAGGGCAGCCGGTCGCCCCGCCGCAGCTGCCCGTGCAGGATGGCACGGCGCAGCGCCTCGTAAAGCTGCGTGGTCAGCGCTCCCCGGCCCCGGCGGTCGAGGGCCACCCCGGCCAGGGTCACGTGTTCGGCGGTCTTGGACATTTATAATGGACTCTACAGTTATGCACAAAATGGACCTTGTGGCAAGTCCATTGTGAGCGGTAGCTTGAGAAGCTGGGGCTGGAGGAACCGGCCCCGCAGGAGATGGGAGATGTCAGCGAACAACGGCGGCAGCGGCCTGCGCCTGAAGACAGGCCTGGCGGAGATGCTCAAGGGCGGGGTGATCATGGACGTGACCAGCGCCGAGCAGGCGCTGGTGGCGGAGAAGTCGGGGGCGGTGTCGGTGATGGCGCTGGAGCGCGTGCCGGCGCAGATCCGGCAGGAGGGCGGCGTCGCCCGCATGGCCAATCCCAAGATGATCCGCGCCATCATGGAGGCGGTCAGCGTCCCGGTGATGGCCAAGTGCCGCATCGGC
>CAYTPH010000185.1:0-6083 GCA_964439635.1 uncultured Terriglobales bacterium | reverse complement strand
CGGGTCTTAAGCGTACCCCGGGCTCACGCCCGGGATTCGGGACAGCCGTCCCGAACCCGGCCTGAAGGCCGGGCTACCGAATCTTACGCGCGCCAGAGGCGCGCTGCCCGCGCGAGGGCGCGCGGGCTACATGGTCCACGGTAGTCCAGCACCGCCGAGGCGGCTGTGCCACCAACGCTTCTCAAAAAGGGTACCGGGGCGGCGCGTCTCCGTGCCGCCCCGGGCAGGACCTGCAGATCAGACGTTTTCCTTCTTGTGGCAGTCGGCGCACTTGCTGGTGGGGACCTTCTTGCCGGCGGCCGCTTCCTTGGTATGGCAATCGATGCACAGCCCGGCCTTGGCAGTCGGGTTGTGGAACGCGGCCTGCGTCTTGGTCTTCATCGGCGCAGTGGCCGTCTTGGTGTGGCAGTCCATGCACTTCTGGTTCGGGGAGGCCAGGGCCTTCTCCGGCTTCGAGGCATGGTGGCAGATGTCGCACTTAGCCAGCGTGGAATGCTTCTTGTGGTCGAGCTTGACGCCGCCCATGGGCGCGCCCTTCAGGACCACGGTGTCCGGGGCCTTCTGGTCGGCGGCCAGGACCACCGAAGCCGACACACCCAAGACGAGCGCCAGCCCGATCAGTACAGCGAGGATTCGATGACTGCTCTTCAACGTTCACCTCCTAGGAGTGGGTACAAAACAAGTTTCAAGCCATCACTGCCGCCGGGCGCAGCTCCTCGAGTTGCGCCTTGACCGCGGCCGCCAGCCGGCGGATGCCCTCGCGGATCAACTCCGGCTGGGCATTGGAAAAATTCAAGCGCATGTTGCGTAAGCCCTGGCCGTCGGCAAAGAACGAGTCGCCGGGCACGAAGGCGACGTTCTGCTCGACGGCGGCGCGGAACAGTCTCTGGCAATCCATGCCCTCGGGCAACGTGACCCAGAGGAAGAGTCCGCCCTCGGGATGGGTCCAGGTGACCTCCGGCGGGAAAAAGTCCTGCAGGGCGGCCAGCATCACGTCGCGGCGCTCGCGGTACACCTGGCGGATGTGTTTGACGTGCTCGTCGAGGAAGCCCTCGCGGGCCACCTCGTAGGCCACCATCTGGTTGAAGGTGCTGGTGTGCAGGTCGGCGCCCTGCTTCAACTGGACCAGCTTGCTGATGACGTCGTCGGGGGCCACGATCCAGCCCAGGCGCAGGCCCGGCGCCAGGGTCTTGGAGAAGGTGGACAGGTAGATGACGTTGCCCAGGTGATAGCCGTCGTCGCGGCGGCAGTTCACCCGGTCCAGCACCACCAGCGGCGGCAGGTGCTCGCCCTCGTAGCGGAGCTGGCCGTAGGGATCGTCCTCGACGATGGGGACGCCGTACTTCTCCGCCAGGCGCACCAGCTCGTGGCGCCGCACCAGCGACAGCGTGGTGCCGCCCGGGTTCTGGAAGTTGGGCAGCACGTACATGAACTTGGGTCCCGAGCGCAGAGCTTCTTCCAGCAGGTCGGTGCGCATGCCGTCGAGGTCGCAAGGGACGCTGACGTATTCGGCGCCGAAGACGTTGAAGGCCTGCAGCGCCCCCAGGTAGGTGGGCGCCTCCACCAGGACGCGGTCGCCGCGGTTGATGAGCAGCTTGGCAATGAGGTCCAGCGCCTGCTGTGAGCCGGAGGTGATGAGCACGTTTTCCACGTGGGCGACGATGCCGTAGCGCGCCATGTGCTTCACGATCAGCTCACGCAGCGGCAGGTAGCCCTCGGTGGCGCTGTACTGCAGTGACGCCGGTCCGGCCTGCGCCAGCACTCTCTGGCAGGCCGCCTGGAACTGCTCCGTGGGGAAGACCTCCGGGGCGGGCAGGCCTCCGGCGAAGGAGATGACCTCGGGCCGCTGGGTCAGCTTGAGCAGCTCACGGATCGCCGAACTCTTTACGCCTTTGGTGCGTTGCGCGTAACGATGGGACCAGGGGGTCATGGCGTGTGCACACCTCTTCTCACTCACCAACATAAAAGGCCGGCGGACCGCGGGTCTGTGATTTAGGACACGCGGCTTCGGTCATGTGCACGCACTATCTGGAGCGGTGACAGGCCCCTGGCCCCCGTGTATACTGCGCGAGTTTCTCAGCTCGGGGGTGATACATGAGGCTGCTTTGCGGTGTGTTCCTGCTGGCGCTGGCCGGCACTATGCTTGCCGGATGCGGGGACGACGTCGTCCTGGTGTCGCTGCTGGTCGCTCCCGACAACCCCGGTGTGAACGTCGGTTCCACCCAGCAATTCACGGTCACGGGCACGTTCAGTGACACCACTACGTCGACATCGATCGCCGGACTGGTATGGTCATCGGCGACGACAGCCGTGGCCACCATCGACGCCTCCACCGGTTTGGCGACCTGCGCCAGCGGGGGAACGTCGGTGATCACCGCCACCGCGCCGGTGGCCAGCGGCTCCAGCCAGACGGTGAACGACACCACCACGCTTACCTGCGTCGCAGTGCCGTAAGCCTACCCTGTTGCGAAAAGGGCGCCTGCGGGCGCCCTTTGCTTATCTCCGGCGGCTGGCCCACAGGAGCACCGCTCCGGCCAATCCGAAGATGGCGCCCGCGCCGCTGATGAAGATGGGAACGGCAAAGAAGGTCTTGTTGTAGCCGACCTGGGCGCGGATATCGGTGGGCTCGGCGGGGTTATAGCGGATGCTGTGGCGGCTGCCCTCGGGGAAGCGCGCGGCCTGCTTCTCCTTGCGCTCGCGGTTGATGCTCTGGTGGTTGGAATTGACCGCGCCGCGGTGGGACCGCCCGTCCACGCTGTAGGCGAACTCCACGTAAATGTCGTACAGGCTGCTGCCGGAAGCGGTGGGCAGCTCGAGGACACCGCTGCGCACTACCGTGGCCTCTGCCGCCGGCCAGGTGCGCAGGATGTGCCACTGCCGCCAGAACGGAGGCACGGCAAAGGCCAGGAAGATAGTGAAGACGATCAGGTTCCCGGCCGCGATGACCTTGAGCAAAGAGCGGGTGCCCGGCTGCATCAGCGCTCCAGGTCTTTGATCTCTTTGCGCAGCTGCGAGGCCTTGCCGCTCAGGTACAGCAGGTAGCCGATGTGGATGGCCCAGGTGAGCAAGTAAGCGGCGTAGAGGTACTTGTTCATCGGGCGTCCTTTCCGGCGACAGCGCGCAGGGCGTGGGCTTGCTCCACGTCGGCGCGCAAGCGCTCCAGGCGGTAGCGGGTGGTCAGCAACAGCGCGGCAAACGCGGCGAAGGCGACGAAGTTGGCCAGCAGCGCGTGCAGCATGGTGGGGTGGATGCCGGAGCCCTCGCCGCCGCCGATGACCGGCTGCGGGTGCTGGGTCCGGAACCAGCGGATGGCCATGTAAACGAAGACCACATCCAGGAAGCCGAAGACCGCCAGCGCGGCGCTGAGGGCGGCGGTCTGCGAGCCGGTGGAGTAGCGCCGCAGCACCAGGTAGCTGACGTAGATGAGCCACAGCACCAGGGTGGAGGTCAGGCGCGCGTCCCAGGTCCACCAGATGCCCCACACCGGCTTGGCCCAGATGGGGCCGGGGATGAGCACGACGGTGCAGAAGACCACGCCGACCTCGGCGGCGGAGACGGCGAAGGAGTCCACCGCCGGGTTGCGCCGCGCCAGGTAGATGACCGAGGCCACGAAGTTGGCGATGAAGCAGAGGAAGGCCGTCCAGGCCGAGGGCACGTGGTAGTAGAAGATGCGCTGCACCTCGCCCATGGTCTGTTCCGTGGGCGCGGCCACCATCCCCTGGTAGAGGCCGTAGGAGAGCAGGACAAGCACGACGAGAGCGAAGAGTTTGAATGTCATTCCGCGTGTAGCACCGTATCGAACAGCAGCAGGCAGACCACGGTGAACACCACATCGTACACCGCCAGGAACTGCAGCGGGAGCGAGGCCGAGCCCTCCCCGGTCAGCGTGGCGGTGGTGGCGGTCACCATGGCCAGCAGCGCCGGGATGGAGATGGGGAACAGGATGAGCGGCAGCATCACTTCGCGGGCGCGGGTGCGGAGCGACATGGCGGCAAAGAAGGTGCCGTTCACCACCAGCGCCCACGTCCCCAGCAGGCCGGCGGCGGCGAGTTGCCACGCCGGGCCGATGCTGCGCAGGTTGTAGAACATGACGAACAGCGGCGTCATGAGCAGCTCGAGGGTCATGACGAAGACGAAGTTGCCGATGGCCTTGGCCAGGAAGAGCGCGTAGCCGGGCGCGGGCGAGATACGGTAGGCGTCGAGCACCTGGTTGCGCATCTCCCGCGCCCAGGTCTGGTTGAGGGCCACTACGGCGGCAAAAAGGTAAGCGACCCAGATGAGGCCCCCGGCGATCTGCCGCGCTTCCTCCGCCGAGGGGTCGAAGGCGAAGCTGAAGATCACCACCACCAACAGGGAGAAGAACAGCATGGAGTTGATGGCGTCCTTGGAGCGCCACTCCAGGCGGAGGTCCTTGCGCAAGGTGGAGCCCAGGACGGACATGCCGCTCATCGCTGCACCGCCTCGTGCGCTGCGGCCACGCCGCGCTCCTGGGCGACGATGCGTCCCGCCGACATGAAGATGGACTCATCGGCGACGTCGGCCACGTGCCCGGCTTGGTGCGTGACCACGAGCACGGTCCTGCCGCCGTGGCGCATCTGCCCGAGCAGCACCGCCATGGAGCGCGAGGAGGTCGGATCCAGGTTGGAGAACGGCTCGTCCAGCAGGACCACCTGCGGATCGTGCAGCGTGGCCCTGGCCAGCGACAGGCGTTGCCGCATGCCCTGCGAGTAGTCACCCACGCGGCGCGAAAGCCCCGGATCCAGGCCGACGCGCTCGATGGCTTGCCGCATGAGTTGGTCGTTGTGGATCCCGTAGAGTCCAGCGAAGTAGCGCAGGTTCTCCAGCCCGGTCATCTCCTCATAGAGCAGCGGCGCGTGCGCCATGTAGCCGAGACGCGGGGTGGCGGCGCGCCAGTCGTCTTGGCCGAAGATGCGGACGGTGCCGCTGGTCGGCCGCGCCAGGCCGGAGATGACGCGCAGCAGGGTGCTCTTCCCCGCCCCGTTGTCGCCGAAGATGGCGTACAGCTTGCCGGCAGCGAAGCTGGCGCTCACCTCGCGCAGGGCGGCGAAGCGTCCAAAGATCTTCGTGACTTGTTCGACGACGACCGGTGGATGCGACGTTTCGGTCAGTTCGTGGGCCTCAGTCGGCGACAGGCCGGTTCATGGTCTGCTGCATGGTGGGCTGCGGCGCGCCCGGCTCGCCTTCCTTGGGGGCGTACTTGGAGGCGCACTTGGCCTGCAGCTTCTTGGCGCGGAAGACGCCGTCGCGGCCGAAGCTGCCTTCGGCCAGCGCCTGGGAATTGTCCACGAACGTGTCCGGCGGAGCCTCGCTGCCCTTGTAGATCACCGGCAGGGTGCGGCCTTCTTCCACCAGCACGAACTCCACCAGCGAGCCCTTGCGCTTGATGGAGCCGGGCTCCACGTTGCCGGCTACGCGCAGCCGCTTCTGGTAGACGCTGTCGTCCATCTCCCGCAACTCTTTGATGGTGACGTAGTAGCTTTTGCTCTCCTGGACCCCGGTGAAGGCCAGGTAGCCGAGCGAGAGCACGATGATGCTGATGGCGGCGCCGAATTTGACGTACTTATTCCCCATATCCCTGTTGAAACTCTACGATGCTGCGCCGGCAGGGTCAAGCTGGCCCGGCCACGGCGCGTATAATCCTGTTTTGGGACTACTAGCGAGGTTGACATCTGTATGGACCCGAAGGACAGCAAGGACGTGAACGGCAACGGCACCCAGGAAGTCTTCCAGCCGCGGGCGGAGTGGCTGGCGCGGCGCAAGGCCGCCAACCAGGACGGCAACTTCTCGCAGATGCACTACGCCCGCCAGGGCGTGGTCACCGAGGAGATGGAGTACGTGGCTCGCCGCGAGCGGCTCACGCCCGAGCTGGTGCGCGACGAGGTGGCCCGCGGGCGCATGATCCTCCCCGCCAACATCAACCACCCCGAGCTGGAGCCCATGGCCATCGGCGTGGCCTCGCTGTGCAAGATCAACGCCAACATCGGTAATTCCGCCGTCAGCTCCAACATCGACGAGGAGCTGAAGAAGCTGCACACCGCCGTGCACTACGGCGCCGACACGGT
>CAYTPH010000184.1:0-6087 GCA_964439635.1 uncultured Terriglobales bacterium | reverse complement strand
TAGCCGCATTGCAGGCCGTGCTCCTCCCAGAACCCTTCCTGGATGGCGTGCAAGCGTTCGCCCAGGGCGAGGCCCTCGACGGAGGTGACGGAGCCGCCGTCAGCCTGCACGGCGAGCACGGTGCAGGACTTCACCGCGCGTCCGTCGAGCAGCACGGTGCAGGCCCCGCAGAGCGAGTCCTCGCAGCCGATGTGGGTGCCGGTGAGCCCGGCGACCTCGCGCAGGTAGTGGACCAGCAGCAGGCGAGGCTCGACCTGGTCGCGGCGGTCCACGCCGTTGACTTTGAGCTGGATGGCTTTCCTCATGACGCCCCCCACGGGCGGAAGAACGGGGAGGCACGATAACAAATGCCGGAAGAAGGGGCAAGGTAGGGTGGATCGGGGAATCGGGAAATCGGGAAATCGGGGAAAGTAAAAGCCGCGGTGACGGTCCTCTCAGTCCGTGACCCGGAAATAGGTGCGCCAGACGGGAGTCTCGCCTTCGAGCATGTCGAGGCGGTAGAGGCCCGCGCCCAGGCGCCCGACTTCCAGGTTCCAGGAGGCCTGCATGAACTGCCCTGCCCTGAACTTGAGCTGCGCCGGCGGCCCCACCAGCACGGGGCGGCCGACGGCGTCGAACACTTTCAACGAAACCACAGCCTTGCCCTTGGCGCGGGGATTCCACGCCATCAGGAGGCTGGCGCTGTCGCGGCGTGAGAACTCCACTTTGGTCGGCCCGCCGAGCAGCAGGTCATTCTTCTTGGGCGGCGGCCCGGTCATAAGGTAGGCGGAAACCAGCTCAGGGTGGGGCGCGACCCGCGGTATGAATTCGCCGGCCGCTCGCAGGTCGCTTAGCGACCTGGACGGGGCAGATGTTGAAGGCTCAGGAATGAGGTCGATGGGAGTGGCCAGCGGCCCCTGCATCAGGGTGGCGACCGCCACGTCCATCACCCGCTGCCGCGAGGGCATCCCAGGATAGATCGTCCCCCCGAAGATGCCGATCACCTCGCCGTATTCGTTCAGGACCGGCGAGCCGATGGCCTCGGGCATAGGGAAATGGGAAAGGCTAAGACGCTTGCCGGCGTAAGGAAACGAAGCCAGCCCGGTGACGTTCTCGTCGACGATGGTGCGGTTGCCTTCCACCGGGGTGTCCAGCGAGTAGCAGCGGTCCCCCACCGACCAGGACGCGGCTGCCGCCCGAGGTAACTTGGGATTTCGCGCGCCATCCACCCGCAGCAGCACCCAGTCCTGGAGGCGATTCCAAGCCAGCACCTCACGCGCTTCGCTGCGGTGACCGTCAGGGAGAGTCAGGCGTAAGGTCGCGGCCCCATTGATGCCCTGGAAGGTTGCGAGCAGCACCCCAGCCTCGACAAAGAATCCGGACGTGGTATGGAAGCGTTCGCCCTTTTCATCCAGCGCATCGATGAAAACGGTGGATCCGACGGCGCGCTTGTAGATCTCCGCCGGTTCCAGGATGCGCCGCGTGGGCTCGGAAGTGGCGGGCTTCTCGGCAGCGATGATCTGGAAGTTGTGTGTCCCCGTGACTTCACCATCCACCCGGGCTTCCAGGCTCCAGATACCAGGAGCGGTGGTGTCGGTGAGCGCCAACGTCCAGTAGCCGCCGAAGCGGCGCTGCTTGGCCTCGTAGCGGAAATCCGAGATCACGACCGTCTTCCCTTCCGGATTCTTCCAGTAGCCCTCGAACTGGTGCGGTCCGATCGGGCCTTCCCACTCGAAGTACACGATGACTTCACGGTCGGCCGGCAGGTAGAAGATGGTGCGGGGATCCTCCACGACGTAACGCCCCGCCTGCACCGAGCCGCGCGAGCCGGAAACCGAGCGAATCACTCGAAAGCGCGGCTCGGCGGGGGTTACTCCGCCTGCGGTCTGGGAATGGAGGAGGGGGGCCAGCGTCAGGAACAAGAACACGAGTGGGAGCAGGCGACGAGTAAGCATGGGAAGCGGTGGATTATGCCACAGGTTGGAGTGTCAACACCGAAACCGCCCCACCATGTGGGGCTCTCCGCTAGATGCACGCGATAGGTCCTCACCCCTTCGCTTCGCTCAGGGCTCGCGGCTTCGCCGCTCGGCAAAATCATCCCTACGGGATATCGCTCAGGATGACAATGCAGAGTTCTGCCGCTGCACGAATCCGCTACGGCTTTGGCGTTGGCGGTGGGACGTCGGGTGCGCCGGCGGCGGCGGCTTTGGCCTGGTCGGCCTGCTCCTGCTTGTGCAGCAGGCGGTGGTGGATGCAGTAGAGCGCCAGCTCCAGGCGGTCGGAGACGCCCAGCTTGTCGTAGACCTTGCGCAGGTAGTTCTTCACCACCTGCTCGGTAGTGCCGACCTCACTGGCGATCTCCTTGTTCTTCATGCCCTGGGTGACGCAGGAGACGATGAGCAGCTCCTTGTCGGTGAGGCGGGTCTTGGGGCGGGGCGAGGTGAGCTGCGCTGCCTGCTGGCGGTAGGCCTCGATGACCCAGTTCACTCCCTGGTTGTCGAGCCAGGTCTCGCCGGCGGCGACCTTGCGGATGCAGCGCACCAGCAACTCCGGGGCGACGGCGCGGGAGACGATGCCGCGCACGCCGCGGCGCAGGAACTCCACGGTGTCGTCCTCTTCGGATTCGCCGGCGATGACCACTACTTTCGCGTTGGGCGCGCGCTTCATCACCTCGGTGATGGCCTCGGCGGGATTGGGGGAGATGGCGCCCTCGAAGAGCACCACGTCGGGCGCGGACTTGGCGGCTGCCGCCAGCGTCTGGCCCAGGGTCTCGGCCTGGGCGACCACGCGGATGTCGTCCTCCAGAGCGAAGATCTTGCGGATGCCCACGCGGTAGATGGCTTGGGTGTCGGCGAGGAGGACCTTCACCGGTGCGGTGGGCGTCTGGTCCTTGGCTTCGCCGGAGGCCTTGGCGGGAGGGCTAGCCGGTTTGCGGTTTCCGTTACCCATGCGCCTGGAGTTCAGGTGCGGTCGAAACTGTATTCGTCGATGACGGCGGCGACGGCCTTGCGCGTTCCCTCGTCGGCGCAGCGTACCACGCGGCCGATGCACTTCACCATGACGTTGGTACTGGTGCCCAGCACCGAAGACGGCATAGCGATGTTGAACTCGATGCGCGAGCCGGGCGCCATGTCGGCATCGACGGTGAACAGCACGCCGCCGGCGGAGATGTTCTCCGTCTCGGCGATGACTTGCTGCTGCTCGCCTTTCACTTCCACCGGGAGATGGATGGGAAAACGGACAGCGCTGCGGAGCTCTTCAACCTCTTGCGGCTTCGGCATGACCGGGGAGTTTATACACCCTCATGTGCCCGCAATTAAACAATTTTCCGGTCTCTGCCGGGTAACGAAGGTCATGGCCCAGGGTCGCCCGACCGGGTTACCTCTGGAGGTTACCTTGAGATCGGGGAATCGGGGAATCTGGAGCGGGACTTGAGAACAGCACACGTAGCCACAAAGTCTCGGAGGAGCCTTCCGTACAGGAGGCGAGAAAGCTAGAACTTGGTCACCTCCGTGAAGTTGAAGTCGCGCACCTTCATCGGGGGGACGACCATGTCGAAGGCCTCTTCGCCGCTGGCGCGGACGGGCGTGCCCAGCGCTTCCACGTGGGAGAGCATGTGGATAAGGCTCTGGTTGAAGCGGAAGTTGCGGATGCCATGCCTGATGCGGCCGTTCTCCACCAGGAAGGTGCCGTCGCGGGTCATGCCGGTGAGCAGCTTCTCGTAGGGTTCGACCTCGCGGATGTACCACAGGCGGGTGACCAGGACGCCGCGCTCGGTGGAGGCGACCATCTGGTCCACGGTCTGGCGCTGCGCCTCGGGGCCGCCGTCGATGACGATGTTGAGCGGGACTTCGCCGATCTCGTTGGGCAGCGGGAGGCCGTGTCCGGTGGGCTCGATGGGGCCGACCTTGGCGGCGTACTCGGATTTCTTCATCTTCTCCGCCGTGCCGCGGGCGAAGACCAGGCGCTTGACGATGCCGTTCTCCACCAGGGCGACGCGGCGACGGCGGACGCCCTCGCCGTCGTAGGCCGAGCCGGACTGCAGCGGATGGAAGGCGTCGTCGTGGATGGTGACGTTCTCGCCGAAGAGCCTGGCGCCGACGCGGTCGTTCAGAAAGGAGCGCTGGTCGAGGATGGCCATGCCGCCGAAGTCGTAGAACATGAAGCCGACCAGGTCGAGCACGGCGGCGGGTTCGAGGATGACGGTGTACTTGCCGGGGGCGAGTTCCTGCGGATGGGCAGATGCGCGGGCTTTGCGGGCGGCGGTCTCGGCCAGGGCGACGGGGTCGAGGTTGCGCACGTCGGGGGAGTTGGCCTTCTGCCAGCCGGAGCTGTCGGCCCCGATCATGGTGATGGAGACCTCGGACGAGGTCTGGCGATGGAAGGCGAAGAGGCCGCTAGAGTTGACGATGGCTTCGGCGATGTTCGAGCTGGAGTAGATGCCGGCGGTGGTCAGGTTCTCGCGCTTGGCGACGGCGACGATCTTCTCCACGGCGGCGGCGCGGTCCTGCGGGGTGATGGCCGCGGTCGGCTCGAACCAGCGGGAGGGAGCGGACGTGTCGGGGGCGAGCTCGGGGCCGGCGAGGGGGAGGAGGTCGGGGTCGGGCTCCTGGACCTTCGCGAGGGCCTCGGCGGATTGCACCGCGCGCTTGAGGCTGTCGTCGTCGAGCTTGTTGGTAGTGGCGCGCGCCGTGCGGCGGTCGAACGTCGCCCGGACGGAAACGATGGCATTTTGCTCAGACACGTTCTGATGAATCGTGTTGTTGGCAAAACGCGTGAGCGAAGAATCCCCTGCGGAGATAAGAGCTTCGAGTTCGGGCGCGGTGGCGAACTTCCTGAGTTTCTCGAAGATCTCGGCGGCTTTGGATTCGTTGAGCATCCGTTCGTGTACCGTCCCTGCGGGACTCTGAGTTCCTATTCGCTTCCTACCCGGCACTCACGTGCCGGGCTTTCCTATACCGCGCCTGCGGCGCTGAGCTTGCTTGCGATGAATCGCGCTCTCCGCACGTGGCGATCGTCAGAACCCACATTCCTCGGTGGTCTCGGCGTGCTCGGCGGTGAGTCATGACTTGAAGGCGCTGCCGATCTTGATATTGCGGAAGCGCGCGGGGGAGGCGCCGTGGCCGGTGCCCATGGTCTGCATGGGCTGGCCCTTGCCGCAGTTGGGCGTGCCCCAGAGCGTCCAGTGGTCGCGCGAGCAGATGGCTTCCATCGAATTCCAGAATTCAGTCGTGATGCCGGAGTAGCTGGGGTTCTTGAGCATGCGTCCGAGCTTGCCGCCCTTGATCTCCCAGGCGATCTCGGTGCCGAACTGGAAGTTGTAGCGCTTGTCGTCGATGGACCAGGAGCGGTTGGTCTGCATGAAGATGCCGTCGCCGGTGTCGGCAAGGAGCTGCTCGAAGCTGAGCGGCTTATCGCCCGGCAGGATGCTGACGTTGGTCATGCGGATGATGGGCAGGCGGTTCCAGCCCTCGGCGCGCATGGTGCCGCCGGAGCGTTGCATGCCGACGATGGCGGCGGTGTCGCGCGAACTCAGGTAGCCGGTAAACAGGCCGTTGGTGATGATGGGCGTGCACTGGGCGGGGACGCCTTCGTCGTCGAAGGCGAAGGTGCCGAGGCCTGGGCCGTGGGCCTCGGTGGCGTCGGCGACCACGTTGACCAGGTCGCTGCCGTAGCGGAGGGTGCGCAGCTTGTCGAGGGTGAGGAAGGAGGTACCGGCGAAGTTGGCTTCCATACCGAGGACGCGGTCGAGCTCGATAGGGTGGCCGACGGATTCGTGGATCTGCAGGCCGAGCTGCGAGGAGTCCAGCACCAGGTTGAAGCGGCCCTCGGGGCATTGGTCGGCCTTGTGCAGCGCCACCGCCTCTTCGCCGATGCGGCGCGCGTTCTCCACCAGCTTGAGCTCGTCGATCAGCTCGTAGCCCTTGTTCTGGTACTGTCCGCCGAAAGAGTTGGGGTAGGAGCGCTTCTGGATCTCGGTGCCCTCGAAGGAGTGGGCGGCGTAGCCGGCGCCGGTGATGAACTTGGTCTGGTGGATGTCGGAGCCGGCGCTGTTGAAGTACCACTGCTCGTAGCGGCGGAAGTTGAGGTTGGTCTCGGCCAGGGTCA
>CAYTPH010000183.1:0-6101 GCA_964439635.1 uncultured Terriglobales bacterium | reverse complement strand
TCGCCGGCGGAGTAGATGGCGTACTTGGTCTTGTCGCAGATCTTGCCCGGACGGTCGGTACAGGTGACCACGTCCTTGCCGCCGACCTTGGCGGTGGTGCACAGGCAGCTGCAGTTGTCGTAGCCATTCACCTTCAGGCTGCCGCTGAGCACCACGTGGTCCTGCGAGTCCACGGCGGCGTTGGTGATCATGGGCGGGTCCTGGGCCACTTCCATCTGCACCATGCGGCGCGCGCCCGACTGGGTGACGGCCAACGAGGTGAGCATGTACACCTGGGTCCTCGCCGGGAGGGTCATCGTGCCCGGGTCCGGGGTCTCACAGGTCGGCATGCCTGCCGGCAGCATGATCTGGCGGATACCGTCCCAGCACACCGGGCGGCTGGCCGGCTGGGCCGGGTTCACGAAGTAGCCGGTGCTGTTGTTGAGCTTCCAGGTGAGCCGCACCCAGCGCCAGCTCATGGCGTTGGCGGTGCCGGCCATGGGGCCGTCGCTGTTGATGGCCATGTTGGCCCAGCCGCCGCCCACCGGGGCGGTGGCGCAGCGCACGCCGGGGCCGGGATTAGCCACGCCGAGACCGGTGAAGTTCTCCTGGCACAATTCGGTGTCGAAGAAGTCGTTGCCCGCATTGGTAGGGTTGATGGCCAGGCCGGGAACGGGGTTGAGAACGTACATGACCGAGTTGGCCGTCGCCGTGCTGGGGGCGGCCGCCGGCGGCGTGATCAGGTGGGGCGCGACGTTGGCCAGCATCATGCGCTCGCGGACCTCCTGCAAGCCGGCATGGGCCGCCGCCACCGCCTGCTGCGAGGCGCGGTAGTTGTAGTTGATGTTGGTCTCCGTATCGGCCAGGTACATGAGGCCGAGGGCCACCGCGGAAAGCAGCAGCAGCGCGAAAATGGAGACGAACAGCGCGATCCCTCGTTCGGCCCGGTGAGTGCTGGTCCTCATAGTTCCTCCCTAGTTGATGATCCGGGCGGTGGCGGTCATGGCCACTGCCGGCCGCAGGCCGGTGGACAGGTCCTGCCGGCCCTCGGGTGCGATCACGTTCATGTTGATCCGGATCGTCCTGATGGAACGCAAGGTGTTCTTGCCGGCGACGGTGGTCATGTCCACCGGCAGGACCACCTCGGTCCCGTTCGCCTGGAACGCCTGGAACAGCGGCGCCACCTTGTAGTCCGCGTAGATACTGTCGTTGGTGCGTACCACTCCGCCCAGGACCGTGGTCCCAAGGACGGGAAAGACGTTGCCGCTATTGATGACGTTCTGCACTTCCGCCTGGTAAGTGGTGGGCTGGGCGCCGCCCAGGGCAATAGGCATGGAAGCCACCGGCATGCCGCCGGCGACCTTCACCCCCTGGCTGCGGCGGATGGTGCAGGGGCAGGTGCCGCCGACATCGGGTGTGAGGGTGTAGCGCACGCTGTCCACCTGGCCGTCGCCGTCCATGTCGCCCTCGAAAACGATGTCCATGGGCGTCAGCCGGACGATGCCCACGCTGTTGCGGAGGTCGTTGTCGGGATTCGCTCCCAGCACGTTGTAGTCGTATTGCTTGGTGTTGGGATAGCCGGCCTGGCGCAGGTCGCGCACGATCTGGTCGAGGAACTCGCGCGCCTCCTGGGTGAGGTCGAGCTTGGTCTCCTCCGTGCGGTAGCGCTTCTGCACGTTGGCGATGTCGGTGAACACCACCCCCATGACGACGGTGAGGATGAGGAGCACCACCATCAACTCGATGAGCGAGAAACCGAGTTGCGCGGAACGCCGGAAATGGCTGCCTGTGTTCATGTGTGCCTCACATTCCCGCGATGGTGCGCAGGGTGACCGGTGGAGCGAAGGCGCGCGCGTCCTGCGCGCCGAAGGCGCCCGAAGGCCGCGACGAGACCGTGACCAGCTTGGTGTAGGTGACCGCCGGCGGTCCGGGCAAGCTCGCGATCACCTGGACGTTCCAGCGCACGTCATAGGGCGCTGCCTGGCCATTGGCGCCGCAAGCGAAGAAGATCATGCCGTAGTTGGCCGGCACCCCGGCCTGGGCGACCGTCCAGTTGATGTTGCCGTCGGGCAGCAGCGCCAGGCCGCCAGGAACGGTGCTGATGAAAAAGGTCTGCGGGCCGCCCATGGCCGCCGGGCGGCAGTCCCGCACCTGCAGCATGCCCGCCTGGTTGGCGGGGAAGGCGGCGATCTTCTCCAGGACCATCTGCGCCAGCATGGTGCCGGTGGTGTCGGACTTGTTGCGGCTGTTGGTGGCGATGGCGGTGGTGAGCAGGATCATCACCCCGGCCATGCCCACGGCCAGGACCACCATGGCGATCATCAGCTCGATGAGCGTCATGCCGGATTGCGAATTGCGGCGTTTGCGAAGGCTCATACGGTTAGCTCCAGACCCGTCCGCTCCACAGCCACACGCGGACACGGCCAGCAGGGGTGACGCTCACAGCAGCCCACTTCCGCCCCGAGCTGCCGTCCATGCGAAGGAAGTACAGGAAAGCCACCGGGCCGCCGGTCACCGGGGAAGTAGTCACGCACCGTCCGGCGGCGTTCACCTGACAAGGCAGGCCGCGCTCGTTGAAGGTGGGCATCACTGTGGGCGCCTGCGGAGCCACGCCGATCAGGGCGGCGGCGAAGGGCGGATTAGCTCCGCCGGTCTCGAACTGGATGGTGTCGGGGATCTGCACGACTTTCTCGCCCTGCTGGATGGCCAGGGTAGCGCCGCCCGGGGTGGCAGCGTCGTAAGCGCCGTTGCCGCTGCCGCCGGCGAAGATGGCGCCGGCAGGGAGCGAGTCGATGAAGGCGAGGTTGGCCCCACCCACGGCCGCTGCGCGGCAGGTGTAGAAGCGGTTGTCCTTGATGGCCATCTGCCGCGCCGACTGCATCAGGCCGGAGAGGTTCGAGGCCGTGCTGCGCAGGCGCACGCTGTCCGCTGCCCCCATGATGCCGGGAATGGCCATCGCCGCCACGATCAGAATGATGGCGATCACTACCAGCAGCTCGATCAGCGTGAACCCCGCGCCGCCGCGCGACTTTGCGATTCTCATAGCGTTTCCTTCCGCGCGCCTGCCGGCGCGCCTCGTGGCTCTTCCGAGGGGAGATGGCCGCGATGCTAGCACTAGTGCATCCCGAGTTCCACCTGGATTTTGAGAGTGTATCGCGCTGATAACAAAGAGAAAGATTACCGAAGGGAGCTGCTGGCCCGGCCGGATGTAACCTGACTTATGTAACCTTTCGTTACATTTTAGGAAGATTGGTTCAAGGCTTTGCGGCGGGGACGGTGCTGTGGGCGATGGCCAGCCAGCCGTCCTTATGTTGCTGCCAGACGGTCATGGCGCGCACCGGCTCCGCGGGAAGCGCCGCTCCGGCCTGGGAGCCGCGCAGCGCCAGGGTGTAGGTGACCACTATGACGTCGCCCCCACCGGGATGCACCTGCACCTCTCCCAGGGAAAAGTCCTGAAGGTCGAGAGAGCGAAAGCGCTCCAGGGCAGCGGCGCGGTCGTGGGAGCCGCCGGCGTCCGTGGCGACGAAGGTCGGGGCCAGGCGCTTGCCCACGTCGTCCCAGCGCTTGTTCTTTACGTCCTGCCAGAAGAGCTCGACGAAGTGTCCGCCGCCGGTGGCGCCGTCCCAGCTGGTGACCTTCTTCTCCGGCCACATGGTGCAGGAGGAGAGAACGACGGCAACCAGGAAGATGGCGAGGACGGCAGATCGGCGGAGCATGCGCGGGATTCTACACGAGCCGATTTGCTTTGCGGGCGAGACGCCCCCAGGACAGCCGGCGAGACGCCAGCGCTACATCAATCGTTGGCCGCCTCCGGCTTGAGCTGCACGAACTCCTCCGGCTCCGGCGCCGAGCCGCAGCCGCCGCAGCTCACCCGGGCTTCGACGCGCTCCACTTGCTCGCTGAACGGGACCGAGAACTGCCGCTCGATCTTCTCGCGGAAGACCGGGCCGGAGTTGTAGGCACAGAAGGGATAGATCTTGCCGTCGGGCGCCGAGTAGTGGATGACGCAGCGCTTCACCCGCTCCACGTCGTAGTTGTAGGAGTCCATGAAGTGCATGCCCGAGACCAGCAGGGTGCGGTAGCTGAACTTGCCGTCCATGCCGTCGCGGCCCAGCTTCTTGTCGGTCATGCCCTGCAGCGTCTGGATGAAGCGGGTGAAGTCCAGCCCCGGAGGCGCGAACTCCGGCTTGAAGTGCTTGCGCAGCGAGTTCCAGGTCTCCAGCTTGTGGAAGAACTTGAAATGCGACTTGGCGGTCCTGGCGGCGATGCGGTCCATCTCCTGCAGCATCGCCGGCACGTCCACGAAGCGGGTGACCGGGACGGCCTGCTTGCTGTGCTCGTCCACGAAAAGGTAAGTGCCCATGGAGCAGTGTGGGTGGCAGGTGAGAGTGGTGACCGGGTCGCCGCGCAGCGCCGACACCAGCTTGGAGAAGGGAGTGACGCAGGCCAGCGGGAACCAGTCGGCGTAGGGATCGAGCAGGCCGGTCTGCTGCTGGACGGCGTGCACCACGTCGGACAGGGTGAAGCGCTTCTTCTCCAGCTCGCGGCGGTTGATGCGGCCGGTGAAGGTCACCGGCTGGAAGACGATGCCGCTCATCACGTCGATGTTGTCGATGGCCAGCCGCAGGATGTCGCCGATCTGGTGGTCGTTCAGGCCCTTCACGATGGTGGGAACGAAGACAATCTTCATGCCCACGGCGCGGGCGGCCTCGATGACCTTGAGCTTGGTCTCGTGCAGCGACTTGCCGCGGGTGCGCTTGTAGATGTCGTCGCAGACACCGTCGAACTGCAGGTAGAGGGTGGTGAGGCCGGCATCCTTGGCCTTGCGCGCGAACTCCACGTCGGAGAGCAGGATGCCGTTGGTGGCCGCCTGCACGTGGGTGAAACCCATGTCGCGGGCCAGGGCGCAGATCTCCAGGAAGTCGGGGTGCATGGTGGGCTCGCCGCCGGAGAATTGGACGACGCGGCCAGCCACCGGCTTCTCGTCGCGCAGCGCCTGCAGCATGCCGCGGATCTGCGCCACGCTGGGTTCGTACAGGTAGCCGGCGGCGTTGGCGTTGGCGAAGCAGACCGGGCAGGTCAGGTTGCAGCGGTTGGTGAGGTCCACGTTGGCCAGGCCGGTGTGCGACATGTGCAGGTTGCAGAGGCCGCAGTCGGTGGGACATTCGACGGCGTCGGTGACGGCGGGGTTCTCCAGGCCGCGGCCGTCGCCGAAGGTCCACTCCTCCATCTTCAGATAGAGGCGGGCGTCGGACTGCACCATGTCCTTGAAGTAGCCGTGCTGGGGGCAGGTCTTCTCCATCATGACCTTGCCCTCTTCCTCGAAGAGGCGGGCGTCCACCAGGGTGGTGCACTCCGGGCAGAGCGACTGCGTGGTCTTGGGCAGGCCACGCTTGACCGGGGCGATGGGAGAGCCGCGGTAAGTGGTCTTGGGCTGGAGGACCTTGAAGCCGGAGGCCTTCGTGGTGGAAGCGCCGCCGCTGGCGCTGCGCTGCTCGGGCAGAGTCACTGTGCTCACGCGCGTCTCCTGTCGATGTCGCCGGGCGAATACACGCCGGCCTGCGCGGCCCCACGTGGGCCGCGGCAATCCGCGTAAGGGTGGCAGATGGAGACCGGCTTGCGATGTGACCGCGGGCACACCTGCGAGTGACCGCAGCCACAAGGGACAGTAAGCGGCATCCTGCCAACAGCGAGTGGCGAGTTCCCGCAGCCGGCGGTATTACAAAAATGGGAACTGATTAGAAAAAGGCCGCCGGCGATCGGCGGCCTCAAGCTTCGAAACTGCGTCCTAGTCTCCGGCCACGGGTTCTTCCACGTTCTCGACCTTGGGCTTCGAGCCGTTGCCGTTGCCGTTGCCGTTCCCGTTGGTGGGAGCGATGGCGGTGAGCGGGACGAAGCCTTCCGGCACCTCCTCCTTGAGGACGTGCTTGCGGTAGAGCTTCATCATCTCGGCGTGGTGAGCGGGGTCCTGCTCCTTCTGGCGGGCGTCGCGGGCGCGGATCTTCTCGTCGCGCGCGTTCTTGGCGATGCCCAGCTTGTCGAGGTCGTGCTGCTCCTCGTCGGTGATCAGGTCCTGCTTGAGGGTGATGAACTTCTCCTCCGGCGACTCGATCTTGACCTTC
>CAYTPH010000182.1:0-6108 GCA_964439635.1 uncultured Terriglobales bacterium | reverse complement strand
GCTGTTCGGCATCGTGCAGGGCGGGATGTACGCCGACCTGCGGCGGGAGTCGGCGGAGCGGACGGTGGAGATCGGGTTTCCCGGCTACGCCATCGGCGGGTTCAGCGTGGGTGAGCCGCGGGAGCAGACGCGGGAGCTGGTGGCGCGCACGCTGGAGCATTTGCCCAAGGACAAGCCGCGCTACCTGATGGGCGTGGGCACGCCGGAGGAGATCGCCGAGTACGCGGCCTTGGGCATCGACATGATGGACTGCGTGCTGCCCACGCGCGCCGCCCGGCACGGGCTGCTGTACACCTCCGAAGGCAAGATCAACATCAAGAACGCGCGCTACGCCGCCGACCAGGGGCCGCTGGACCCGGCCTGCGGCTGCCGCGTCTGCACCCGCTACACGCGGGCTTATCTCCGCCACCTGTACGCCTGCAACGAAGTGCTGGCGGCGGTGCTGAACAGCGTGCACAACCTCGCCCATTACCTTGACAGGATGAGGGCTGTACGGCATGCTATACAGCTTGGGGACACAGCTGGATTTCTGTCTGGCGCGCGATCGCACCGCGTAGATTCCCCGGTGTAGAAGCGCCGCGGAAGACCTCTCCGATCACTTCCCGCAGGTCATCTGATCAAAGGAGATGTGCGTCCCCGCGGGGGCGCACCGCAGCCGTAAGCCGATGGATCCTCTAGCATTCCTGCTGTTCCAAGGGCAGACGCAGGGCGGCAGCACCTGGGTCGCCCTGGCGCCCATCCTGTTCATCTTCGTCATCTTCTATTTCCTCCTGATCCTTCCCCAGCAAAAACGGCAGAAGAAGTGGCAGGCCATGCTGCAGGAGCTGAAGCCGGGCGACCGGGTGGTGACCAGCGGCGGCCTGCGGGGGACCATCCTCTCCATCAAAGACGACCCCAACACGGGCGAGGCGGGCTTCATCCAGTTGCGGGTGCCGCCGGACAACCTGCGCCTGGAGGTGGCCAAGTCGGCGGTGGTGAGCGTGGCGCCGGGAGAGAAGGCGAGCTAGTCGAGTTCAGAGGGCAGTTTCGTACCCATGAAAAAGAACCTCGGTATCAAGACGCTGTTCATCGTGGCGGTGCTGCTGGTGTTCCTGGTGGGCATCACCGGGATCCCCAAGGAGTTTTCCAAGAAGGGCGTGCTGGCCAGCATCGGGGAGCGCATCCACCTGGGGCTGGACCTGAAGGGCGGCACCCACCTGATCCTGCAGGTGCAGGTGAACGACGCGGCCAACGCCGACTCCGACCAGGCCATCGAGCGCCTGAAGGAGGAGATGCGGGCGCGCAACGTCAACTACAACGAGATGACCAAGCCGGACCCGCAGAACCCGGACCGCATCGTCATCCGGGGCGTGCCGCCGGAGTCCAGCGGCGACCTGCGCAGCCTGGTGCAGGACCGGCTGCCGGAGTACGACCTGGTGTCGGGCGCGGAGAACTCCTGGACCCTGAGCATGAAGCCGGGGTCGCTGCAGGAGCTGAAGAACCGGGCGGTGACGCAGGCCATCGAGACCATCCGCAACCGCATCGACCAGCTGGGCGTGACCGAGCCGGTCATCCAGGAGCACGGCCTGGGCGACTACCAGATCCTGGTGCAGCTGCCGGGCGTGGACGACCCGGCGCGCGTGAAAGAGATCATGCAGTCCACCGCCATGCTGGAGATCCGGCAGTCGCTGGGCGGGCCGTACGGGAGCGAGCAGGAAGCCCTGCAGGTGCAGGGTGGGGTGCTCCCCCCGGACAGCATGCTGATGCGCGGCCGGACGCAGCAGGGCCGGGGAACGGCGGGAAGCGACGAGTGGTGGCTGGTGTCGCGGAGTTCGGCGGTGACCGGGCGCGACCTGCGCACGGCGGAGCCCACCCAGGACGAGAATGGACGTCCGGCGGTGCGCTTCCAGCTGACCGGAGAGGGCGGGCGCAAGTTCGGCAACTTCACCGGCGCCCACGTGGGCGACCAGCTGTCGGTGGTGCTCGACAACAAGGTCCAGGAGGTCGCCACCATCCAGGAGCAGATCCGGGACGAGGGGCGCATCACCGGCCGCTTCACCGAGCAGCAGGCCCAGGACCTGGCCATGATCCTGCGTTCGGGCGCGCTGCCGGCTTCGATCAAGTACCTGGAAGAACGCACGGTGGGGCCGTCGCTGGGCGCCGAGTCCATCCGCCAGGGGCTGACCACCTCGGTGATCGGCCTGTCGCTGGTGATGGCGTTCATGCTCTTCTATTACCGGGGCGCGGGCATCAACGCCGACCTGGCGCTGGCGCTGAACCTGGTGATCCTGCTGGGGTTCCTGGGATTCAGCGGGGCCACGCTGACGCTGCCGGGGATCGCCGGCGTGATCCTGACCATCGGCATGGGCGTGGATTCGAACGTGCTGATCTTCGAGCGCATCAAGGAAGAACTGAAGGCGGGCAAGGCGGCGTCGGCGGCGGTGGAGCAGGGCTTCGCGCGCGCCTGGCTCACCATCGTGGACACGCACATCACCACCATCGTGGCGGCGTTCCTGCTGTTCATGTTCGGCACCGGGCCGGTGCGCGGCTTCGCCGTGACCCTGGTCTTCGGCCTGCTGGCCAACCTGTTCACCGCGGTGATGGTGTCGAGGGTGATCTTCGACTGGATCCTGAGCCGCAAGGCGCGCGGAGAGGCCGCGTTGAGCATCTAGCGCGGGAGCGCGGGGAGTACTGGCTTGGACATATTCGCGAATCCTAAGTTCAACATCATCGGCCGGAAGAACATCTTCCTGGCCATCTCGGGCCTGCTGCTGCTGGTGTCGCTGGGCGCCATCGTCGGCCTGGGGATCCCCTGGGGGGTCGACTTCAAAGAAGGCACCATCGTGTACGCCAAGTTCTCGCACCAGCCGCAACCGGACAAGGTGCGGGAGGCGCTGCGCGGCGAGGGGCTGACCAACGCCCGCATCCAGCGTTATGGCGAGCCGGGCAACAACGAGGTGCTGATCGCGCTGGAGCAGGAGGGGCAGAAGGAAGAGAGCCTGGACGCGGGGCGGCACGCCATCCTGCGGGCGCTGGCCAAGGACCTGCCCGCCGACAAGACCGACCTGAACAACGCCGGACGGCAGACGGTGCTGGACTTCCTGTTGTCGCGCGACCCGCTGCGGGCGGGGACGGACGCGGCGCAGCGCGACGCGGCGCTGACCGACGCCATCGTGGACCACCGCGACCGGGCCAAGGGCGGGGTGCTGAACTCCATCGACGAGCTGAGCGCGGTGGCGCCGCCGGCGGTGGTCTCGGCCCTGAAGGAGCAGTTCGTCACCGGCGACTTTGCTATCCGCAACGTGGAGATCGTGGGGCCGCAGGTGGGCGGGCAGCTGCGCCGCCAGGCGGCCATCGCCACCGGGCTGGCCCTGTTGGGCATGCTGGCCTACCTCTGGTTCCGCTTCGAGCTGGTCTACGGGGCCTCGGCGGTGGCGGCGGTGTTCCACGACGTGACCATCACCCTGGGCGCCTTCTGCCTGCTGCGGGAGGAGATCTCGCTGACGGTGGTGGCCTCGTTCCTGACCCTGATCGGCTACTCGATGAACGACAAGATCGTCATCTTCGACCGGGTGCGCGAGAACCTGAGGATCATGCGGCGGGAGCGCTATCCCGAGCTGGTGAACACCAGCATCAACCAGACGCTGAACCGCACGTTCCTGACCGCGGGGCCCCTGTTGCTGACCCTGGTGGCGCTCTACATCTGGGGCGGCGAGGTGTTGCAGGGCTTCGCCCTGGCGCTGCTGGTGGGCATCATCGTGGGCACCTTCTCGTCGTTCAGCTCGGCGGCGCTGCTGGTGGTGCACAACCAGTGGAAGCACCCGGCCGCGGCGACGACCCCGGCAGCGGAGCGGCGGCAGAACGTTCGGGCCTAGGTTTGCGTCCCAAAACGGGGTTGTTGGTGTATGCTGTGCGATTGCAAAACAACCCTGGGGCGGCGCAGGTGCCGCCCGAGTGGGAGGAGTTTCGGCCACCTAGTATTAGGGTTGGAACCCTCATCCCCCGGTTGCGGGTGGGGTCTGGCCCGTGCAGCCCTGAGAAGTTCCGGTTCCCCTAAAAGGCCACCAGGGTAGGTGGCACCCAAGCCCTTCGAGAGGTGCGGGCGTAAGTTTGCCGCTGCCGCCGGCAGGTGGCCGGGCACAAAAAACAGTGTGGCGGTGTCTAAACAGATACCTAGAGCAAGTCACGGAGACGGCCATGTTCGAGGACAGCCTCTTAGAATCCGGGAAGCGGGGCAAGACCCGCCGGGGTTGGACGACCCTGCTGTCGTTCATCCTGCAGTGTTTCCTGATCGGCATCATGATCCTGGTGCCGCTGATCTACACGGAAGCGCTGCCCAAGCAGCAACTGATGACCTTCCTGGTGGCGCCGCCCCCGCCGCCTCCGCCCCCGCCGCCGCCGGCAGCCGCGCCGGTGCGGGCCGTGAAGGTGATCGAGACGGAGATCCTGGATGGCCGGCTGCGTACCCCCACTAAGATCCCCGAGAAGGTCGCCATGATCAAGGAAGAAGACGCGCCGCCGCCGATGTCGGGCCTGGGCGGCGTGGTGGGCGGGGTGCCGGGCGGCGTGCCCGGCGGGCAGATGGGGGGCGTGATCGGCGGCATCATCAGCTCCACTCCCGTGGCCGTGCCCAGGGTGGCCACCCCGCAGCGCGTGCGCGTCTCGTCGGGCGTGACCCAGGGCAACCTCATCAACCGCGTCCAGCCGGTGTACCCCCCCATCGCCAAGAATGCCCGCATCCAGGGCTCGGTGGTCCTGCAGGCCATCATCAGCAAGACCGGGGTGGTCGAGAACCTGCGGGCGGTGAGCGGGCATCCGATGTTGGTGCCTTCTGCCGTGGAGGCGGTGAAGCAGTGGCGGTACAAGCCGTACTACCTGAACGGCGAACCGGTGGAAGTGGAGACCACGATCACGGTGAATTTCACGCTGGGATAAGGACGAACGGCCGCGAGGTCGGACCTCGCGGCCGCGGCGTTCCGCGGGCAGGTTCCAGCCTCGGGTCCGGAGGCGGCAGTCGCCGGACATCCTGCCGGCCAGGCCCCACGCATGTGGCATCAGCACTGCAACCAAGTTTTTCAGCAATCTGCGTCAAAGAAAGTTCTGAGGAGGAAAGGACCAACTCATGTTGCTAGCAAACCTTGCAACTCTCGCGTTAGTGAAAATGCCGGCGGTCGCCATGTTCCTGCTGCAGGAAGCCGCCGTGGGCTGGGACCCGGTGAACCTGTGGAAACAGATGGGATGGATGGCGAAGGCCGTGGTCATCATCCTGTTCGTGATGTCGGCCTGGTCGATCGGCGTGATGATCGACCGCTGGATCGCCTACAGCGCCGCCCGCAAGCAGTCGCGTGCGTTCGCGCCGCAGGTAGCGGGCGCGCTGCGTGAGGGCAAGATCGACGAAGCCATCCGCGTGGCCGAGCGCCACAAGAAGAGCCACCTGGCCAAGGTGGTCACCGCCGGCCTGCAGGAGTTCCGCGCGCACCAGGATTCCACCGAGATCCCGGGCGAGGAAGTGGAAGCCAGCAAGCGGGCGCTGGAGCGCGCCGAGGCCATCGTGCACGCCGAGCTGAAGCGCGGCCTGGGCGGCCTGGCGACCGTCGGTTCCACCGCCCCGTTCGTCGGCCTGCTGGGCACGGTGGTGGGCATCATCAACGCCTTCAAGGGCATTTCGGAGCAGAAGGCGACCGGTCTGGGCGCCGTGGCCGGCGGCATCTCGGAGGCCCTGGTGGCCACCGCCATCGGGCTGTTCGTCGCCATCCCCGCGGTGATGATGTACAACTACTTCACCTCCAAGGTCGAGGCCTTCGACGTGGAGATGGACAACTCGTCGAGCGAGCTGATCGACTACTTCCTGAAGCGCCGCACGGTCCGCCGGTAAGGAGACGCCATGGCACTCGCAAAGCGGACGATGGCAGTGAACTCGGACATCAACGTGACGCCCATGGCGGACGTCATGCTGGTGCTGCTCATCATCTTCATGGTGATCACGCCCATGCTGCAGAAAGGCGTGAGCGTGGACCTGGCCAAGACCGACAACCCGGTGCAGATGCCGGATGCGGACAAGGAAGACGCCCTGCTGGTGGCGGTGAACAAGGACGGGAAGATCTTTTTCGGGTCGGATGTGATCACCGC
>CAYTPH010000181.1:0-6150 GCA_964439635.1 uncultured Terriglobales bacterium | reverse complement strand
CGCATTCAGCAGCGCCAGCGCCGTTAGCGCGCAGGATTATCAATACAAGGGCGAAATCTACGGCAACGCGGGCATCAACGGAATGAACGACGACGAAACGAATCTGGGCAAGGGCCTGGTCGTGGGCGCCGCGGGTGAGCTGCTCGATGGCCCGCCCCTGGTCGCCGCGCGGCTTGTAGTCGCTGATGAGCTTGAAGTCCATGAGGTCCGGCCCGCACCCCTACTGGCGCGAACAACCGCGACAGAGAATCTTTCTATTATAGCGGCCGTCACTTCCAGCGATGTCCGCTCAGCCCCGCGTCGTAGCAGCGTTCGTCCAGCTTGTGCAGCTGCTTCTCCTGCGCCGGCGTCAGCAGGCGGGTGTGGGGGATGTCGCACAGGTACTCGGGGATGAACCACACGTCCTGCTCCGAAGTCATCCAGTTCCGGCCGTCGAAGCGCGCCAGGTTCACCGGCTGCGAGAAGGTGCGCAGGGTGCGCTCGCCCGCCAGGTTGAAATAGACGTCGAAGTAGCTCATGGCCAGCTCGCGCAGGGAGCGGTATACGGGCTCGCGGTAGCGGCAGCCGGCGTAGTTGGAGGCGGCGACCGTGCCCCAGCAGCCGCCCTGCCGCCACACCGCTAGGACGTGGTCGGTGTCGCGGTGGGCTTCGAAATCGATCACCAGCGGCGGGTAGCCCAGCACCCGCAGCGCCGCCGCCCCGAAGATAGCGCCCTCCAGGCAGTGCACCGTGCCCTCGCGCAGCACCTTGCGTGGCGACCAGCAGGTGGGCGCCAGGTGGTAGGGCAGGCTGTTGAGGAACTTCTGCACGCCATGGGGGTCCTTCATGGCGCGGATGGTGCGCAGCTCGGCCTTGGTGAACCCGAAGTCGCTCATCGTGGCAGCAGTTGCTGGATGATATGCGAGAAGCCCGCGCCTGGGTAGAGTGCTCAGGAGGTCACGCGCAGGATGTAGGGCAGCTCTTCCGGCGAATCCACCAGCACGTCGGGCGGCGCCACCTCCAGGCGTTCGGGCTGGAAGCCGTAGCGCACTCCCACCGTCCACATGCCGGCGTTGTTCCCGGTGAGCACGTCGATGTCGGAATCGCCGATGATCACGGTCTCCTCGGGCCGGGTCTTGGTCTCCTCGCACAGCGCCAGGGCGCCCTGCGGATCGGGCTTCTTGGTGGGGAAGCTGTTGCCGCCGTAGATCTGCACGAAGAAATCGGCCAGCCCCAGCTCCTGGCAGATCACCCGCGACGGGTTCACCGGCTTGTTGGAAAGCACCGCCATCGTCCGCGGCACACCGTTGGCGCTGCGCATCTGCCGCAGGGCGTCGACGACCCCGCTGTAGACGTACGTATTGTCCAGCTTGTGGGCGCGGTAGTACTGGATGAAGAACTCCAGCGCCTCGCGCATGACGTTGCCGTCGTCGGGGTCGCCCATGGCGCGCCGCACCAGCATGGGGGCGCCGTCGCCCACGTACTGCTCCACCACCTCCATGGGCAGCTCCTTGCGGCGGAAGTGGCGCAGCATGGCATTGACCGAGTTGGTCAGGTCCACCCGCGAGTCCACCAGGGTGCCGTCCAGGTCGAAGATGAGCAGCTTGACGCGCTCGGCAGGGATAGGGCGATTGATCTTCATCGGGCCAACCCTTCAGTATATCCGCCCACGCCGCCGACAATTTACAATGGCAGCACACCACTGGGCTGGCACTCTCATCTGAGGGGATGAATGGCGACCAAGGCAGACGTGAAGCCGTCCGCGGCGGCGGAGGAGCAGAAGAAGGACAAGTACCACGGACTGGGCCGCAAGCAGCTCATCGAGATGTACCGGCTCATGTTCCTGTCGCGCCGGCTCGACGACCGCGAGATCCTGCTCAAGCGCCAGCAGAAGATCTTCTTCCAGATCTCCGGCGCCGGCCACGAGGCCCTGCTGGTCGCCGCTGGCATGGCTCTGAAGCCCGGCTACGACTGGTTCTACCCCTATTACCGCGACCGCGCCCTCTGCCTGACCCTGGGCATGACCCCGCTGGAGCAGCTGCTGGAAGCCGTCGGCGGCGCCGACGATCCCAACTCCGGCGGCCGCCAGATGCCCTCGCACTGGGGCCACAAGAGGCTGAACATCGTCACCCAGTCGTCGCCGACCGGGACCCAGTTCCTGCAGGCCGTGGGCTGCGCCGAGGCCGGCCGCTACTTCTCCTCGCGCCCCGATTCGGCCAAGAAGGCCGAGGGCGACTACCGCCAGTTCAAAGACGTGGTCTTCCACGGCGACGAGGTCGTCTACGTCTCCTCCGGCGAAGGCACCACCAGCCAGGGCGAGTTCTGGGAGGCGATGAACACCGCCTGCAATGCCAGGCTCCCCGTCCTCTTCATGATCGAGGACAACGACTACGCCATCTCAGTCCCGGTCGAGGTCCAGACCGCCGGCGGCAGCGTCTCCAAGCTGGTGGCCAACCACCCCAATCTGTATCTGGCGGAGTGCGACGGCACTGATCCGGTCGAGAGCTTCGCCACTATCAGCCGCGCCGTGGACCACGTCCGCACCGGCAAGGGTCCTGCGTTGGTGCACGGCCACGTGGTGCGGCCCTACTCGCACTCGCTGTCGGACGACGAGCGCCTCTACCGCCCCGAGACCGAGCGCCAGGAAGAGGCCAAGCGCGACCCCATCACTCGCATGCAGATGTTCCTGATCCGCGAGGGCATCCTCGACGAGAAGGGCATCAACAAGCTGGAGCAGGGGGTGGACGAGCAGGTGCAGGAGGCCTCCGACGCCGCGCTGGAGGCCGCGCTGCCCGCCCCGGGCTCCTTCCGCCACTTCGTCTACTCGCCCGACCTCGACCCGGCCAGTCTCGAATCGCCCGCCGTCCCCGACGGCGCCGACAAGACCATGGCCGACCTCATCAACGCCTGCCTCAAGGACGAGATGCGGCGGGATGAGCGCATCGTGGTCTTCGGCGAGGACGTGGCCGACTGCTCCCGCGAGGAGTATCTGAAGCAGAAGCAGGTGAAAGGGAAGGGCGGCGTCTTCAAGCTCACCGCCGGCCTGCAGATGGAGTTCGGCTCGGAGCGGGTCTTCAATTCACCGCTGGCCGAGGCCAACATCGTCGGCCGCGCCGTCGGCATGGCCACCCGCGGCCTGAAGCCGGTCGTCGAGATCCAGTTCTTCGATTACATCTGGCCGGCGATGCAGCAGCTGCGCAACGAGCTGCCGCTCATCCGCTGGCGCTCCAACGGCAATTTCTCCTGTCCCGCCGTGGTGCGCGTGGCCATCGGCGGCTACCTGACCGGCGGTTCCGTCTACCACTCGCAGTGCGGCGAGAGCATCTTCACCCACACTCCCGGCATGCGCGTTGTCTTCCCCTCGAACGCGCTCGACGCCAACGGGCTGCTGCGCACCGCCATTCGCTGCGACGACCCGGTGCTCTTCCTCGAGCACAAGCGCCTCTACCGCGAGCCCCCTATCCCGGCCCGGAGCACATGGTCCCTTTCGGCAAGGCGCGGGTGTGGAAGGAAGGCTCGGACCTGACGGTGGTGACCTATGGCGCCGTCGTCCCGCGTGCGCTGCAGGCGGCACAGAAGCTGGAGCGCGAGCAAGGCGTCTCGGTCGAACTGCTCGACCTGCGCACCCTCAGCCCCTACGACTGGGAGGCCATCGCCGCCTCCGTCCGTAAGACCAGCCGGGTGCTGGTCGCCCACGAGGACATGCTCAGCTGGGGCTACGGCGCGGAGATCGCCGCCCGCATCGCCGACGAGCTCTTCGAAGACCTGGACGCACCCGTCCGCCGGGTGGCCGCCGAGGACACCTTCGTCGCCTACCAGCCGGCGCTGGAGGACGAGATCCTGCCCCAGCCCGACGATGTCTACCAGGCCATGTTGAAGCTGGCCGAATTCTGACCTTCTCGTAGAGACTCTCTACGGTGCAGGCGCGAAAATCGCGCCCTTCCCACCCCTCCCTGTGCCACAATCGCCCCAGGGCCCAGGCTGTCGCGGGCTGTGAGCTTATGCACTGAGGGCTGTGACGGTCGTCACCGCTCGGTGTGCCCGCGGCGGCGTAGCGTGTTCGTTCCGGCCTCCTGCGCACCCCCGTGGGCGGCCGGGCAGCACCCAAATTCATCCGCAATCAAGGAGGGGGCCTCGTGAAGACTGTCTTCGTAGTGGGGGCGGGACCCGCAGGTCTGTTCGCCGCCCAGAAACTGGCCCTCGCCGGCCATCAGGTGGTCATCTTCAATCGTGACATCAAGCCCGGCGGCCTGGCCGAGTACGGCATTTATCCCGTCAAGGACAAGATGAAGTTCGGACTGCGCAAGCAGTTCGCCAAGGTCCTGTCCCTGCCCAACGTCTACTACTTCGGCAACCTGCCGGTCGGCCGGGAGTACGCGCTGCCGGTGGAGGCGCTGCGCGGCCTGAACCCCGCCGCCACCATCTTCAGCATCGGCGCCCAGGGCACCAAGAAGCTCGGCCTCCCCGGCGAGAACGCCAAGGGCGTCTACTCCGCCAAGGATTTCGTCTACTTCTACAACCAGCTGCCGCCCTTCGCCTCCATGGACTTCTCCACCGGCAAGAAGGTGGCCATCGTGGGCATGGGCAACGTCATGGTCGACATCGCCCGCTGGCTGCTGCTGGACGCCCCCAACCGCAAGACCGAAGAGGTCACCGTGGTCGCCCGCCGCGGCCCCTTCGAGGCAAAGTTCGACGAGAAGGAGTTCGACCACATCGAAACGAACTTCGACCGCAAGGACTTCGCCGCGGAGCTGCAGCGCGTCAAGGGCCGCATCAAGGTGGAGCAGGACCTGGGCAAGCTGGCCGACGCCAACTTCCCCTGGATCAAGGACAGCAAGGACCCGGTCGCGCCGGTCATCCGGTTCCGCTTCCTGGTCTCGCCCTCCGAGATCGTTCCCGGCCCCGACGGCCGCATCCAGAAGCTGCGCGTGGTGGAGAACGACCTGGTCGCCAAGGGCGAAGGCACCGCCGCCAAGGCCACCGGCAAGTCCTACGACCTCGACGTGGACACCATGATCTTCGCCATCGGCGACAGCCACGACCCCAAGGTCGGCCTGCCCCTCGGCCCCGAAGGGTATATGACGAACCCGAATGCGTATCCCGAGGACCCCAAGCGGAACCTGTTCGAGGTCTTCGATCCGCAGGCCGGGCGCGTCGTCCCCGGCGAGTTCGTAGCTGGTTGGGCCCGCCGCGCCAGCGACGGCCTGGTGGGAATCGCCCGCCACGACGGCGAGGTCGGCGCCGGCTACGCCCTCCAGTACCTCGAGGGCGTGCAGGCCACCCAGGCCGCCACTCCCCAGGAGATCCAGGGCATGCTCGAGCGCAAGGGCATCCAGGTGGTCAGCAAGCCTGACCTGATGCTGCTCGGGCAGGCCGAGGAGAGGGAAGCGAAGGCCCGCGGCCTCGGCTACTTCAAGTACTCCGACAACCGCGCCATGCTCCAGGCTATCGAGCGGGAGCGGGCGGAGAAGGGCGAGGCGGTGCACGCGGACTGACCCGGCCCACCCCGGACTGAAGTGAGAACGGCGCGGGCCGCGGCCCGCGCCGTCTTCCTAGAACCCGCCCGTCGCCTTCGAACTCGCCGCCGTCGTTTCCGAGTACTGGATGTGCACCCCGCGCTGCCGCATGGCGTCCACGAACTGCTGTGCCGGAACGTCGGTCTCCTGGTACACCCCTCCGCGCTTGAAGATGCGCCCATCGGCCATCATCTGCACCACGATGGAGGCCGGCCACGCCGTGGTGCGCATCATGGCGGTCATGCGGGTGGCGTGGTCGTACTCGTCGAAGATGCTGAAGGAGAGCACCCGCCCCTCGCGCTGCGCCTCCACCCGCATGATGCAGATGTCGGCGTCGTCGCCCGCGAACTTCTCCAGGAAGACCTGGGAGATCATCTGCCGCGGCGACACCTCCGCCTTGCCGAACCGCCGCTTCTCGCTGGAGAACATCCCCAGGTCGTAGAGCAGGCGGATCATGGCGAAGTGGATGGGATAGCGCAGCGTCTTCTCGAAGCACTCACCCACCTTGCCGGCAAACGTCTCCGGCAGCGTGGAGGTGCCCCCGGAGGTGTGGAAGGCCACCAGGCGCGGCAGGCCCTCGATGTCGAAGTCCTCCGGCTCGGTAAGCGGCTCGATGGTGGTGATCTTGCCGTTGCGCAGCACCTTCGCAGGCTCG
>CAYTPH010000180.1:0-6181 GCA_964439635.1 uncultured Terriglobales bacterium | reverse complement strand
GAGGCCGACCGCGCCGCGCAGACGCTGATCGAACGCTTGACCGGCCTGCCGGGGGTGGACAAGGTCACGCCTGCGGGCTCGCTGCGGCGCGGCCGGGAGACGGTCGGCGACCTCGACCTGCTGGTCACCGGCAAGTGCTGCGACAACCAGAAGCAGCGCGAGGTGGTCATCGAGCGCATCCTCGGCCTGCCCGGCATCCTGGAGGTACTGGTCCGCGGCGACAACAAGGTCAGCTTCAAGCTGCGCAGCGGCATGCAGGTGGACGTGCGGCTGCTCCCGCCCGATAGCTTCGGCGCCGCCATGCAGTACTTCACCGGGTCGAAGAACCACAACGTCAGCCTGCGGCAGCGGGCGTTGAAGATGGGTTACACCCTCAATGAGTACGGCCTGGCACGGCTGAAGGACGAGAAGCGCGTCGCCGGAAAGACCGAGGAGGAGATCTATCAGAAGCTGGGGCTGCCCTGGATCCCGCCGGAACTGCGCGAGAACGCCGGCGAGATCGAGGCCGCCGAGGAGAAGCGCCTGCCGCGCCTCATCGAGGAGAAGGACCTCCGCGGCGAAGTGCACATGCACACCGTCGAGACCGACGGGAAGAACTCCATCGAGGAGATGGCGGAGGCGGCGCGGGCCCGCGGGTACCAGTACATCTGCATCACCGACCACAGCAAGAACCTGGCCTTCGCCAACGGGCTCGACGACAAGCGCGCCGCGGCCCACGTGAAGAAGATCCGCGCGGCAGCCAAGGCCATCCCCGGCATCACCGTGCTCGCTGGCATCGAGGTGGACATCCTGGCCGACGGCGAACTGGACCTCTCCGACTCCGTGCTGGCGGAGATGGACGTGGTGGTGGCCAGCGTGCACTCGCACTTCCAGCAGGAGCCGGCGAAGATGACCGAGCGCATGCTGCGGGCGGTGGCCAACCCGAACGTGTCGCTGATCGGGCACCCTACGGGGCGCATCCTGCTGCGCCGCGATGCCTACGACTTCGACATGGACGCGGTGCTGAAGGCGGCGGCGAAGGACGGCGTCGCCATGGAACTGAACGCGTACCCGGACCGCCTCGACCTGTGCGACCGCCACCTGCGCATGGCCAAGGAGCGCGGGGTGAAGATCGTCATCAACACCGACGCGCACCACACCAGCCACTTCGAGAAGATCAAGTACGGGGTGCTGCAGGCGCGGCGGGCCTGGCTGACCAAAGACGACGTCCTGAACACGCTGCCACTGGAGAAGTTCCTGGCCGCGGCCCGGCCGGGACGGCGCGCCACGGGCCACTGAGCCAGCATCTCAGCAAAGGAGGAGCACCATGGCCGAGAACGCGACCCCACCCAAGCCCGCCGCACCCGACGCCGGGCACGTTCCCATGACCGAGGAGTTCGACCGCGCCAAGTGGACGCTGCCGCCGGCGCTGCCGGTCCTGATCGCCGCCGTGGTGGTGGCCGCCGTGGTGAGCATGTTTGTCTGGCGCGAGCGGCCCAAACCGGGGGCCAGCGGGAGCGTCCTCAAGGTGGTCGCGGCCGAGCAGAAGGACGCGGGGCGCACCCTGGCCGTGGTCCACATCCGCATCCAGAACCTGCACGAGAAACCCTTCTGGGTGAAGGGCACCAAGGTGACGGTCAAGACCGACCAGGGCGAGCAGGAGGACCCGGCCGCCTCCTTCATGGACACCGACCGCTACCTGCAGGCTTTTCCGGAACTGCAGCCGCACCGCATCGAACCCCTGAAGCCGGAGACCCGGATCGAAGCCGGAGGCGAGACCACCGGCATGGTGGTGGTCGGCTTCGCCATGCCCAAGGCGCAGTTCGACGCCCGCAAGGAACTGGCGGTCACCGTCGATGCCTACGACCGGCGTCCACTGGTGCTCAAGGAAGCGCGTTAGCACGAAACGGGCGTCATCCTGAGGCGCTTCAGCGCCGAAGGATCTCGCGTGAACTCAGGATTCACTCTGGTTCGCGCAAGATCCTTCGGGCCTGAAGGCCCTCAGGATGACGCCAAGCAAAAAGCCCGGCCGCAGCCGGGCTTTGTCGTTTCAGCGGAGCTAGTTCGCCACCGGGGCAGCGATCTGCTTGGGCGTGGACAGGTACCCGGTCACCCGGTCCTTGTCCACGGTGAACACCACCAGCTCGAAGAGCTGGCGATCCTTGCCGGTGTAGAACTGCACCGGCTCGCCGGCGGTCTTGTCCTTCTTCTCGATGCGGCTGTCGTCGGCCAGCACGTTGACCGTGTACTTGCTCTTCTTGCGGTCGGCCTTCTTCAGCTCCAGGCTGATGGTGGAGACAGCCTGGCGCTGGTTCTTGGCGAGGGTGAACTCGAAGTAGTTGCGGTCGCCGCGCTTCTTCAGGTAGTCGAGGTCCTCGCGGGTGCGGGCGATCAAGCCGCTCTGCACGCCCAGGTCGCCGATGGCGCGCTCCAGCCTGGCCTTGGTGGCTTCGAGTTCGGTCTTGGTGGTGGCCACGTCGGTCTTGACGGCGCCCACTTCGCTCTTCACCCCCGCGACCTCGCCGGTGACGGCGCTGATCTGCTGCTTCTGCTGCTCCGCCAGGCGGGACTCGGCGGCGCGCTGCTGCCGCTGCAGCTCCTTGGTGCGATCGGCGAGCTGCTGCTCGGTCATGCCGACCTTGTCGGCCAGGGCGCTGGTGGAGGCCTTGGCCGCGGATTCGGCCTGCTCCAGCTGCGAGGTCAGCTGGGCCTGCGCCTGATCCTGCGACTTGTCCTTGGCCTCGATGGCGGCGATGCGGCCGCGCATGTCGAACATCAGGTACAGGGATAGGAGGACGTAGAGAACGGCGACGGCGAGCAGGACGTACTTGACCGCGCTGCTCTCCCCGGAGGGAGTCTGGACTTCGTCGGACATGATGCGATCCTTAGGGTGGCGGGATTGTGAAACGGGCAATTGTCGGGCAGCACGGGCCGGAATGTCAATCGTGGCCCGCGCCGACGCCTAGTTCGCGGACAACCTGACCTCGCGCAGGGCGGAGTGTTTGCGGGGCCGTACCGCAGCGGGTTCCCAGACCGCTCCCCCGATACTGTGCCAGGGCACCTCGAGCCCGTTGACGAAGGCGCGCTTGCGGCGAAGCGTGGAGGCCGCCCGCGCCAGGTCGCGGAAGTCCGGCATCTCGTCGGCGGCGTAGGTGACCCGCAGGAAGCGGTAGCCGTTCTCCTCCACCCACTCGGAGTACGAAGGCTGCCGCCGCGCCAGAGCGCGCACCCGTTGGAACTGCGGAGTATCCTCGTGGTCGATCAGCACGGTGAGGCCGTCGAACCCCAGCATCAGGCCGCAGCGGTCGCAGCGCGTGTACGCAGGCACCGAAACAGAGCATCGGGGACAGTTCGCCATGGCAGCCTTGCCCTCCTGCTAGGCCTATCGTGCCGCGACTTCGGGGCATTGCGCAATAAGGAAGTAGGTGCCGCGGCTGGCGGGAAGACCCTCCGCCGACTCTGCCTCAAGGAGCTTGGGGCGCAGGAATGCATGGAAGGGTCGGTTCCCGGACGCCCCCGACCACCTAGGGATCGATCAACACCACGTCCACCGCACGGCCGATGACGTCCAGTTGGGTGGCTTGCGGGGCGCTGGTCGCGGTGTCGTAGATGACCAACTCGCCGTCGTCGACCACGTACACCACCGAGCGCCCGGAGATGGCGGCCAGGCCGGTGACGTCGCCGCCCACGGTCATCACCGCCGTGTTGGCGACGCGGTCGTACATGGAAAGACAGCCGCTCAACGGATCGATGGGGTCGGTGCGGTCCTTGGAGCAATTCACCGCGGCGATGTAGAGCTTGTTGTTGGCGGCGAGGTCCATCTCGTGGTGAAAACCGTCGCCGATAGGGACTTCGCGGGTGAAGGTGAGCGGCCCCGTCCCCAGCACGCTGAGCATGCCCCCGAGCGGCGCGCCGCCCGCCGTCCCCGCCACGTAAAGGGTGCTGCCATCCAGGATGCCGATGGTGGCGGCGTCCACGACCACGTTGGTGCCGATGGTGGCGGCGGGCATGGCCACATCGGTCACCGAGGCGGTGGTGCCGCCGCACTCCGAGCCGCAACTCAGCACGAACGCCCGGTTGCTGTCGCTGGTGAAGACCGCCCACGTGGGATGGTCCAGGACCGGATTGGTGATGCGGGTGGCGGAGGTCCCGGGGCTGGTGGCGGCCGTCGCCGTATCCACCACGTAGAACGCGGCGGCGTCCGCGGGATCGTCGCTGAACACCAGCAGCTTGGCGCCGCTGGGCCCCAGCACCAGTCGCCGCGGCAGCGGCAGGCTGACCCGCTGCTTCACGTTGTTGTTGTCCAGGTCCACGAGCACCACCTCGTTGGTGTTGCGCACCGCGACGTAGGCCGTCTTTTTGTCCGGGGAGATGGCGAAGCTCTCGCTGAAGTCGCCGACGGAGACCTGCGCCCCGCTCTGCTCGTCGACGTTGGTGATCTCGTTGATGCGGTTATTGCCCGTGCTGAACACCAGGGTGACCGCCTTGTCGGCGGAGACGATCATCTTGCCCGGCTGGTTGGAGATGGCGACGGCGAAGCGGGAGAAGCTGTCGTTCTCCGCATTCACGATAGGCAGCGCGCCGGCGAACTCGTTCGAGACCAGCACCCGCTTGGTCAGGCCGCTGGTGCGCGGCTCGGTCGTGCCTCCGCCACTGCTGCTGTTGCCGCAGGACACCACCGCCACCGCCAGCCACAACCCGAAGACCGCACACGCGATTCGCTTCAAACGTATGACTCCCAAGGGATTGGAATGGAGCGTGAAACCGCCGATTATAACAGAGCGCCTTCCTGGTCCCCGCCCCTGCGGCTGGCCAGGCAGCAGCGATTTTTGTATGCTCGGATGATGTCTGCGGACTTCCTGGCGCGGCTGAAGCAAGGCCCCGTGCTTTTCGACGGGGCCATGGGCACCCTGCTCTACGCCAAGGGTGTCTTCATCAACCGCTGCTACGACGAGCTGAACCTCTCCCAGCCCGACCTGATCCGCGGCATCCACGCCGACTACCTGGCCGCCGGGGCCGAAGCCATCGAGACCAACACCTTCGGCGCCAACTCCTTCCGCCTGGCCCGTCACGGCTTGCGAGATGCCGTGCGCGACATCAACCTCTCCGGCGCCCGCCTGGCCCGCGAGGCCGTGCGCAACGAGGAAGCGAAAAAAGGCACCACCGCCTGGGTAGCCGCTTCGGTGGGCCCGCTCGGCATCCGCATCGAGCCGCTGGGGAAGGTGGCCCGCGAGGACGCGCGCGCCGCCTTCGCCGAGCAGATCGCCGCGCTGGTGGAAGGCGGCGTGGACCTGCTGGTGCTCGAGACCTTCGGCTACCTGGAGGAGCTGCACCAGGCGCTGCTGGCCGCCCGCGCGGTGAACTCGGCCATCCCCGTCATCGCCCAGGTCACCATCGACGACGACGGCAACTGCCTGGACGGCTCCAGCCCCGAGACCTTCGCCAGCAAGCTCTCCGATTGGGGCGCCGACGTGATCGGCTGCAACTGCTCCGTGGGTCCGGTCACCATGCTCGACGCCGTGGAGCGGGTCCGCAAGGTGACCACGCAGCCCATTTCCGCCCAGCCCAACGCCGGCATGCCCCGCTCGGTCGAAGGACGCAACATCTACCTGTGCTCGCCGGAGTACATGGCCAGCTATGCCCGCAAGTTCGTGCGCGCCGGAGTATCGCTCATCGGCGGCTGCTGCGGCACTACCCCGGAGCACATCCGCGCCATGAAGTCGGCTTTGCGCTCCACCGAGGCCAAGTCCGCCAGCTTCCAGGTGACGCGGGAGGCAGGCACGCAGGCGCCGGTGACGGTGGCGCCGCTGGAGGAGCGCTCCCAGCTGGGCGCCAAGCTGGCGCGCGGCGAGTTTGTCTCCATGGTCGAGATCGTCCCGCCCAAGGGGACGGTGGTCGAGAAAGAGCTCGCGGGCGCAAAATTCCTGCGCTCGGTGGGGGTGGACGCCATCAACATCCCCGACTCGCCCCGCGCCTCCGCCCGCATGTCCAATCAGGCCCTGGCGCTGCTGGTGCAACAGCAGGCCGACATCGAAGCGGTGCTGCACTACACCTGCCGCGACCGCAACGTCCTCAGCATCCAGTCGGACTTGCTGGGCGCCTCCTCGCTCGGCATCCACAACCTGATCTGCATCACCGGCGACCCGCCCAAGCTGGGCAACTACCCGGACGCCACCGCCGTCTTCGACGTGGATTCCATCGG
>CAYTPH010000179.1:0-6203 GCA_964439635.1 uncultured Terriglobales bacterium | reverse complement strand
GTCAAGACCACGGAGCGCAACGGCAAGGTGGTGGGCATCCTGCTGGTGAGCGAGTTGTCGGAGGCCATGATCATCAGCCAGTACGGGAAGATCATCCGCATCGACACCAGCCAGATCCGCGAGGCCGGCCGCTCCACCCAGGGCGTCCGCCTGCTCAGCATGGAAGGCGGAGACAAAGTTGCCGCCGCCGTGGTCATCCCGCCCGACGAGGCGAACGGGAACGGCAACGGCAGCCTGTTGCAGTGACCCGAATCCCGACTATGTAGCCCGCGCGCCCTCGCGCGGGCTTTCTTTTGTGGCGCGGTCGTGCCGGCCACGAAAGAAGGATTCACCGCCGAGCCCGCCGAGAGCGCCGAGGACCTTCACTCTTGTCCTCCTGAGCGAAGCGGCTGGCCTGCTCTGCAGGCCAGAGCTCAGCCTCCTGGCGCAGTTCGGTGGCTTCGGGTTCGGGCGCGTGGGCGGCCTTTTGATACGGTCACTTCGCGGAAGCGAAGTAGCCTTGCGGTGCGCGAATAGTCATGTTGCTCTGCTTGCCGGCGATTTTGAGCGTGTGGAACTTGCGGTCGGCTCGCGCAGGCTCAAACCGCAGACTGTATTCCGCGTCGCATTGTCGCCAGACCGTTGCAAGAAGCTCTTTGAAGCTGCTCGCGCCGATGCTGGCGCCTCCCGAAGCGGCTGCCAAATCACCCAGCCGTCCTCCGCTACCGTCGACAAAAACCGCAATGCGCTCGCGCCATGCAAGCCGCTGGATCTTTTGGAGCATCTCTGGGCTGAGAAATATGGCGCCGCGATCCACGACGACTGCAAGCCTACGAATGCCGGCTGCTTCGCTTGCAGTCTGTGAAACGAACTTCTCCAGACCTCGCAGTACGTCTTCTCCGGACTTCTGGCTTACATCTTCCGAGATCGTGTTCTTCACATCGGCTATGTTGCCGGCCGGCGCGTACGGCCAGCGCGCGTGTTTGTCTTGCGCGACCTTCATAAGGAAAAGCCGGTCTTGCGGCCGAATACTCTCACTTGCCCGATTGACAAGCTCTTCCTCGAATCCCTTGGTTGAGACTGAGGCGTCAAGAATGAGCGCGATTCGCCTCGGCAGACCCCCGGCGGATCGCAACTCCACTTTGTTGTTGTCAATCGGTGTTTTCTCGTCAATGACACTGATGTCCGAGGGAGAAAGATCTGAGACAAAAACCCCGTCCTGCCTCACCGAGACCAAGATATCGACCGAAGGTTGTTGGGCGAAAGACAACGCGCTCAGAAGGATGAAGGGAAGAACAAGCATAGGCGCCTCGGGAGAATCTTGCGCGGCCATGATCGTTTCTCGCCCCTACAATATGCATCTGTTCCGGGTTCGAAACAAGGCCTGCCCGACGCTGAAGCGTTCGGGCCACACTCAATTCGCGCCCTCGGTGCTGTTGCAAAACCCGGAATGTCCCCTCCAGGTATTCCTGCCAGCTATTTTCCTTCTAACCCGCTGATTCCACTCGGTCTGTATTTCTTGACCGCTGTCTCATTCCGTCGCACCATGCGGATGAGGGCTCATGCTCTCTCGGGCTGGCGCAAACGCGCCGGCCCGTCGTGTTCTTTGCCAACTTCCGCGCCGTAACTCCTTTGCGCGACATATTTTGCGTGTAAGTCCTTTAGATCGTCAGATCACGACAGATCTCGGTCGCCAATCCGATGATTCCAAAGGACCGCAGGGGGGGGTACCCGGTTCCGGAGCCGCCGCCCCCGAAAGTGCTACCTAGCCGCTGTGGATGCCCGGGAGCAGTGACGAGAGGTCCCTTCGACGCCGGACACTTCCGCCGCGGGCACGTCCAATGAGCATGCTGCGACGACAATTGGGGTTCCTGCTGCTGGTCTCCTGCCTGGCGCTGGCGCAGACGGCCGCCGCCCCGGCGGTGTTCTCCGAGGAGGGCGAGTGGCGGGGGCGCGACCAGTGGCAGCGTCCGCCAGAGGTGATGGACGCCCTGGGAGTGCGGGAGGGCGGCGTGGTGGCCGACATCGGCGCTTCCACCGGCTACTTCACCTTCCACCTGGCCGAGCGCGTGGGACGCAAGGGGCGAGTGTACGGCGTGGACATCAGCCGCTCCGACGTGGAGCGCATGCAGGAACTGGCGCGCAAGCACCATTACTCGCAGGTGGTGCCGGTCCTGGGCGATGCCGACGATCCCAAGCTGCCCACGGGTGAGCTGGACGCCATCCTGGTGGTGAATTCCTACCACGAATTCCGCCAGCACGAGGCCATGCTGCAAGCCATGCATCGCGCCCTCAAGCCGGGCGGGCGGCTGGGGATCATCGACCGCGAGGGCGAGGCGCGCCAGGACCGGTCCAGCTATCACTCCGAGCACCGCATCCCGCTGCAGCTGGTGCGCCAGGAGGCGGAGCGCGCCGGGTTCCGCTACCAGCGCCGCGAACGCGGGTTCACCACCGACCGCGGCAGGAAGTGGTGGTTCCTGATCTTCGAGAAGTAAGGATCAACGCAGAGGGCGCGGAGGATGCGCAGAGGACGCAGAAACTTCTGCCGTATAATCGCGGCGCCCGAGGCATCCATGAAGCTGCCGTTCCTGCTCGTGCTGCTGCTGTTGCTGTGCGTACCGGCGCCGGCGCAGGAGGACGAGGACCTGAACATCGTGGCCGTGCCGGACACGCGCGCGGCCCGGGTGTTCCAGGCGTGGCTGGCGTCGTTCAACTCCGGGGACCTGGAGCGGCACACGCGCTACGTGGCGGAGCACTACTCGGTGAGCGAGCTGGGCGGGCGCGGGCCGGAGATGGTCGCCGACCTGGAGATGAACCAGCGGGAGACCATCGGCGGCGGCTACGACGTGTACCAGGTGCTGTCGGCGCCCGACGACGAGGTGAAGCTGATCCTGCGCCAGCAAGGCTGGGTGGGGTTCGACCAGCTGGACTTTGCGCTGGACGCCAAGGACCCGCGGATGATCGCCGCGGCCATCTTCCAGCCGGTGCCGGCGCCGGCGGAGGCGCGGCCGCCGCGCATGCCCGCGGAGCGCCTGGCCAAGGAACTGGGAGCGCTGCTGCAGAAGATGGCGGAGAAGGAGCGATTTTCCGGCGTGGTCCTGCTGGCCAAGGACGGCAAGCCGCTGTTGGAAAAAGCCTACGGCTACGCCGACCGCGAGAAGCTTACCCCCAACAAGCTGGACACCAAGTTCAACCTCGGCTCGATGAACAAGAGCTTCACCGCGCTGGCCATCGCGCAGCTGGTGGCCGCGGGCAAGATGAAGTACGAAGACACCATCGCCACGCTGCTTCCCGATTATCCCAACCCGGAGGTGGCGCGGAAGGTCACGGTACACCAGCTGCTGACGCATACCTCCGGACTGGGCAACTACTTCGGCCCCGGCTACCTGGAGAAGAAGGACACGCTGCGCGACCTGAAAGACTACCTGCCGCTGTTCGCCGACAAGCCGCTGCAATCCGAGCCGGGGGGGCGATGGTCCTACTCCAACGCGGGGATGCTGGTGGCGGGGCTGATCGTGGAGCGGGTGTCGGGCAAGGACTACTTCAGCTACGTCCGCGAGAACGTATTCAAGCCGGCGGGCATGGAGGACAGCGATTCCTACGAGAAGGCGGCGAAGGTCCCCAACCTGGCCGTGGGCTACACGCGGGAGAAGGGCAAGCTGGTCCCGAACACGAAGTGGCTGGGGGTGCGAGGGACGTCGGCGGGCGGCGGGTACTCGACCGCGCCCGACCTGTTGCGGTTCGCGCAGGGGCTGCGCGGCAACAAGCTGCTGGGCAAGGAAGCCACGCTGGACCTAGTCCGGGGGAAGGTGGAGACCCCGCGCGACGCCAAGTACGGTTACGGGTTCTTCGAGGTCTTGGTAGACGGGTCGCGGGCGGTGGGGCACGGCGGCGGCGCGCCGGGGATCTCGGCGTGGCTCGACATCTACTGGGACAGCGGCTACACCGTGGTGGTGCTGGCCAACCGCGACCCCATCGCCGACCAGATCGTGAAGTGGGTGCGGGAGCGGATCAAGCAGTGAGGGAATCGGGAAGTCGGGAAATCGGGAAAAGTAGAATCAAATTCTTACCACGGATGTACACGGATCCTCACGGATAGCCCAGGTACTTTCTATCCGTGTGAATCCGTGGCAATCCGTGGTGAGTGGTTGCGGGGTGCGGGAAAGGTCTCGGAATCTGGTACAAAGGACGAAATGGTGGAACTGATCGGATTCCTGGCTGGGGGGCTGACGACGGTCTCGTTCGTTCCCCAGGTCATCAAGACCTTCCGCACCAAGCGGTGCGACGATCTGTCGCTGGGCATGCTGCTGGCGTTCACCGGCGGGGTGGTGTGCTGGCTGGTGTACGGGCTGCTGCTGTGGTCGCGGCCGATCATCGTGGCCAACACCATCACCCTGTCGCTGCTGGTGGCGATGCTGGGGATGAAATTGGTGTACGGCCGCGCTACACCGCAAGCCGGCGACTGAGCCGCCACCTCGAGGCACGGCGCGCGAGGTCCTTCGGGCCTGAAGGCCCTCAGGATGACGCCGGAATTGTTTTGGTGGGTGAGATAGCTGCACCTCCGGTAATCTCTTCTCCTTGGATCTCGGGCAAGCCATCTTCCTGTTCCTGGCGGGAGCGGCCGGGGCGGCGCTGAACTCGGTAGCCGGGGGCGGCGGGTTCATCGCGCTGCCGGCGCTGCTGTGGGTGCGGGTGCCGGCCATCGAGGCCAACGCCACCCAGACGGTGGCGCTGTGGTCGGGCATCACCGCCAGTGGCGGCGCCTACCGGCGCCGGCTGGACACGCCGCGGCGGGTGATGCTGCCGCTGCTGCTCTCCAGCTTCGCCGGAGGACTGGCGGGGGCGCTGCTGCTGATCGGGACGCCGGAGCGGACGTTCCTGAACATCCTGCCCTGGCTGATGCTGGCGGCCACGCTGCTGTTCATCTTCGGCGGCAGGTTGGTGCGGCGCGGCGACACCGGCATGGAGCACACGCCGTCCACGGCGGCCCTCGGGGCGGCGGCGGTGGTCGAGCTATTCGTTGCGACGTATGGCGGCTACTTCGGCGGCGGGCTGGGGATCATGAACCTGGCCATGCTGTCGGCGCTGGGCATGCACGACATCCACCGCATGAACGCGCTGAAGACGGTGCTGGGGTCGGCCATCAACGGGGTGGCGGTCGTGACCTTCATGGTGGCCGGGAAGGTGGCGTGGGCGCAGGGCCTGGTGATGATCGCCGGGGCGGTGAGCGGCGGCTGGCTGGGGGCGCACTACGCGCAGAAGCTGAGCCCGCGGGCGGTGCGGATGGTTGTGATCGGCATCGGGGTGGCGATGACGGCGTATTTCTTCATCCGGCGTCCATGAAGCCCGCAGCATCGCCTCGATGAGAAGATTTCAACGCCCTTTGACGGCGGGGAGAATCGGATAGTCATGGCCATCGAGAAGGTCAGTCTTGCCAAGAAGTTCGCCGCGTTCAGCGAGCACTGGGACCCGAAGATCGCGGGCGAGATCAACGACACGTACGTGAAGCTGGTGAAGTTCCAGGGGCCGTTCCTGTGGCACCACCACGACCACGAGGACGAACTGTTCCTGGTGGTGAAAGGCACCATGCGCATGATGCTGCGCGACCCCCAGGAGCGCGAGGTGGCGGTGGGGCCGGGCGAGTTCATCATCGTCCCAAAGGGGGTGGAGCACATGCCGGTGGCCGACGAGGAGGCGCACGTGGTGCTGCTGGAGCCCAAGACGACGCTCAACACCGGCAACGTGCAGAACGAACGGACGCGGGAGCAGCTAGGGCGGATCTGACCGATCGGGGGATTGCGGCAGAGCGTTCATGGGTTGACCCATTCCCGCTGCACCGTTTAGAATCATTGGGTTTGCCTGTAGTCCCAATCCCTACCGACAGCTAGGGTTTTCGGCAAGACGGAGGAGTTTCTATGTACGCGGTCATCCGCAGCGGCGGGAAGCAGTATCGGGTCGCCCCCGGCGACATCATCCGGGTGGAGCGCACGCCCGCCCACAACGGCCAGATAGAGTTCAGCGACGTGCTGGCGGTGAGCGGGCAGGACGGGCAGATCGGGCGTCCCGAGTCCGGCGCGCGGGTCGTGGGCCGGGTGGTGGAGGAGGGCCGCGCCGACAAGATCCTGGTCTTCAAGTTCAAGCGCAAGAAGCAGTACAAGAAGCTGGCCGGGCACCGGCAGCCGTTCACCCAGGTGCGCATCACCGAGATCGCCTTCGACGGGCAG
>CAYTPH010000178.1:0-6245 GCA_964439635.1 uncultured Terriglobales bacterium | reverse complement strand
CTGGGCCTGGCGCCCCAGTGGCGGACGTCCAGGTTGTCGTCGGAGGTCTTGCCGACGGGGACGCTCTGGTGCGGCAGGTTGGGGATGCCGGCCAGGAGCCCGCGCAGCTCGTTGTCCTTGGCCTCGGCCTGCTTCTCCAGCGATTCGATCTGCTCGCGGAGCTGCTTGGTCTCGGCGATGAGGGCGTCGGCATTCTCCTTGTTCTTCTTGAGGCGGGCGACCTCCTCGGAGGCGCGGTTGCGCTGGGCTTTCAGACCTTCGACCTGGGTGATGAGGCGGCGGCGCACTTCGTCCACGGCGCGGAACTCGCCCAGCACCTGCTCGGGCGCCATGCCGCGGTCGCGCAGCTTCTGTTCGATGAGCGGAAGGTTGTTGCGTACGAAGCCGAGGTCGAGCATAGGAACCCGCTACTGTAACAAAGTCGCCGGTCGCTAGTCGCTAGTCGCCCGCAAAGCCCGGTGTCGTACACTAGCAGCAGGAATGACGGCGCAACCCAACCTCCCTGACCTGAGCGTCAGCTTCTGCGGCATCACCTTTCGGAACCCGGTCATCGCGGCCAGCGGCACCTTCGGCTATGGGGTGGAGTTCGAGGACATCGTCTCGCTGCACAAGCTGGGCGCGTTCGTGGTCAAGGGGCTCTCCAGGGAGGCGATGCCGGGGAATCCGCCGCCGCGCATGTTCGAGACCGCCGCGGGGATGCTGAACTCCATCGGGCTGCAGAACATCGGGGCACGGGCGTTCGTCACCGACAAGCTGCCCATGCTGCGCAAGATCAAGGGCGCGGTGGTCATCGCCAACATCTTCGGCTACACCCGCGAGGACTACGAGACCACCATCCGCATCCTGAACGAGGGCGAGGGCATCACCGCCTACGAGCTGAACGTCTCCTGTCCCAACACCAAGCGCGGCGGGATCGCCTTCGGCAGCGACCCGGTGCTGCTGGAGGAGGTGGTGGCGGCGGCCAAGAGCGCGTCGGCGCGGCCGCTGATCGTGAAGCTCTCGCCCAACGTGACCAGCATCCCGCAGATGGCACGGGCGGCGGAGAACGCCGGCGCCGACGCCGTCTCGCTGGTCAACACCTTCGTGGCTATGGCCATCGACGCGGAGACGCGCACCCCGCGCATCTCCGCCATCACCGCCGGCCTGAGCGGGCCCGCCATCAAGCCTATCGCCCTGCGCATGGTCTACGAGGCGGCGCACGCAGTGGACATCCCCGTCATCGGCATTGGCGGCATCACCACCGCGGAGGACGTGGTGGAGTTCCTGCTGGCGGGCGCCGCGGCGGTGGAGATCGGCACTGCCAACTACTTCGATCCCTGCGCCACCGAGAAGATCGTGGACCAGCTGCGCAACTGGTGCATCGAGCACCGCGTGGACCGCATCACCGACCTCATCGGCGGACTGAAAACCTAAACCCAAAACCCACCACGGAGACACAGAGACACGGAGGTCCACAGAGAAGAACCTCTTTTTCTTCTTTCCTCTGTGGCTCTGTGTCTCTGTGGTGAGGTTTTTCTAAGTGATGCGCGAACGGAGGTCTTCGGGGATGCGTTCGCGGACGCGCTCGGGCAGGCGGTCGTGGAGGCGGCGGGCGCCGAGCTTGGCGGCGTCGGCCATCACCACCGGCGCGGGGGTGGCGATCAGCACCAGCACCCAGACCACGGCGGAGAAGGCGAACCCGGCCAGGGCGATCATCTCCAGGATGAAGGCGTGCTTGGGCGAGAAGTGGCGCACGGCGGCGAAGGCCAGCAGGAAGAGGAAGGCGGAGACGCTGGCGATGACGATGAGCCCGATGTCGATAGTGCGGTGGAGGCGCTGCTTGGCGCGGCAGCGCCCGCACTCGGCGAAGTGCGATTCGTAGTCGCCGCGCATCTCCGGGGTGATGCCGGAGATGTCGTAGCGCCAGCTCGCCAGGATGTCGCCGACCACGGGATCAGTGCATTGATGACTCATCGTAAGACCGCTCTAGAAGCGGACCGGCGCCAGCGGACGGTCCTGCGCCGCCAGCAGAAGGCGGTTGTGCAGCAGGTTCCGCCGCGGTTCCAGGGCCTGTTCCGCGCACCGCCTGGCGATCTCCGGGTGGTTGTTCTGCTCGGAGAGGTGCGCCAGGATGACGAAAGCGGCGCCTCCATCATAACCGTTGCCGAAGAATTCAGCGAGCGCGTCGTTGGACAGGTGCCCGACGCGGCTCATCACCCGCTGCTTGACCGACCAGGGATAGGGGCCGCTGCGCAGCATCTCCAGGTCGTGATTGGATTCCAGCATCAGCAGGTCGCAGCCCTTCAGGTGCTCGCGGACGCTCACCGGCATGTAGCCCAGGTCGGTGCAGATGGCCAGCTTCACCCCGCCGGAGCGGAAGGTGAAGGCGACGGGGTCGGCGCTGTCGTGCGGGACGGTGAACGGGGTGACGGTGATATCGCCGATGTCGAAGGAGCGCCCGGAGCTGAAGAGCTCCAGGCGGTCCAGGTCGGAATCATCGCAGGCGCGCGCCCAGGCGTCGTTGGCCGGGCCGGTCATGAAGATGGGGACCTTGAGCTTGCGGGCCAGCACCGGCAGCCCGGCGATGTGGTCGGAGTGCTCGTGCGAGATGACCACGGCGGAGATGGAGTGCGGGTCTTCGCCGGCAGCGTGCAGGCGCCTGAAGGTCTCCTTGCAGGAGAGGCCGCAGTCCACCAGGATGCGGGTGCGGGAGGTGGCGACCAGTGCGGAATTCCCTTTACTGCCGCTGGCCAACACCGTGATGCGCATGGTGGAGCCAGAGTAGCCGGAAACGGCGCGCGGCGGGAGTAACTACAGAGTAAATGCTGATGTGGAGCCGCGGGTCTTCGGCGCGCGGCATGCGCCCGCAGGGCGCTATTGCCGGGCTGTGCTCGGCCGGCCCAGGTCAAAGACCTGGGCCCACACGATCCTTACTCGGCGAAGCCGAAGGTGGCCTTCACCCCGGCGACCTCGATGATGTCGCCGTCCTTGAGTTCCACCTGCCCGGCGACCCGCTGGCCGTTGACGGTGACCGCCGACTTCGGACTTGAGGCCGAGATCAGGTACTTCCCTTCCAGCTTGTTGATGGAGGCGGCGACCTTGGGCTTGAACCAGCCCTTCAGCTTGATGGTGGCCATGTCGGACTTGCCGACCACGGTCAGCTTGCTGGTGAGCAGGTAGTGCGGCTCCTCGGTCTTGCCGGAGATGACGGTGAAGGTGCCGACCTTCTCCTTGGCGGGGGCCGGCGGAGCGGGCTGCGCCGCGTAGGTGGAGCCGGGAGCACCGCCGGCGGCCGCGGCCGGAGCGGGGGCGGGCGCAGCCGCGCCGCTCTTGGCGGCCTGGGCCTGGGCCAGCATCTCCTTGGCCTTCTTGGTGTCCAGGACCATGGTGGCCTGCATGGAGGGAAGCGGGGCGGCGGCCGCAGCCTGCGTCTGGCCGCTGGGAGCCACGCCCTCGTGCCACTCGTCCTTGAAGCTGAGGGTGTGCTTGCCGATGAGGATGGCGTCGCCGTCCTTCAGCTCGGACTTGGTGATGCGCCGGTTGTTGAGGAAGGTGCCGTTCAGGCTGTTGTTGTCCTCGACGACGTACTTGTCGCTCTCCCAGTAGATCTTGGCGTGGTGCCCGGAGACGGCCAGGTTATCGATCTGGATCATGTTGTCGGGAAGGCGCCCGATCGTGACCAGACCTTGGGTCAGGGAGATCTCCCGCAGGGTGTTCTGCTCGAATTTCAGAGTGAGTTTTGCCATTTGGCCGCTCCTCGACGCAAGAAACTCCGGTACCACGGCTGCCGCACGACGCGCAGCAGAAGACAGGTGATGTTGTCGTCGCCGCCGTCGTCCTTGGCGGCGTTGATAAGCTTGTCCAGCGCCTGCTCCAGGGTGGGCGAGGTCTGGATGATGTCCAGCATCTTGGCGTCCTTCACATGCTTGGTGAGGCCGTCGGAGGCCATCAGCAGGACGTCGCCGGGCATGGCCATCATGTCGTCCACGTCGGGCTCCACCGTGTCCTCCGAGCCCAGGGCGCGGATGATGATGTTCTGGATGTCGCTGCGCTCGGCCTCTTCCCGGGTGATCAGCCCGCGCCGCACCTGCTCCATGACCAGCGAGTGGTCGTTGGTGAGCTGCTGGATCTGGCCGTTCCGCACCATGTAGATGCGGCTGTCACCCACGTTCACGATGGAGAAGAACGGCGGCTTGAAGAAGATGCCGACGATGGTCGAGCCCATGCCCGACTGGGCCGAGTTCTTGCTGGCGGTCTCGAAGATCAGGCTGTTGGCGCGCTGCACCGCGCTGGCCAGGGCATTGGCCCGCTCGGACACGCCTTCAAAGCGTTTCCCGTATGCGGGGAAGGCGCCGTTGCGGGCGCCCTGGCGGAAGTACTCCAGCACCGTGTCCACCCCGATCTTGCTGGCGACCTCGCCGGCGGCCTGGCCGCCCATGCCGTCGCAGACCACGAAGATGCCGTAGCGTGCGTCGTAGCCGAAGTTGTCTTCGTTGTTGGTGCGCACGCACCCCACGTCGCTTTTTCCGGCTACTTCGACTGAAAGGCTCATTCGGACCAGTCCCGAAGCTGGCGCAGGGACACTGCACCCAGAGGGGGGTTGTGGCGGATTGTACTGAGGTAAATCGCTGTGTGGCAAGGGAAAAGCCGCTCCGGGAGCGGTGAACAAGGTTCAGCAACTTCGGGCCCTGAACGGGGTTTGTGGAGATTGCAAGGGTTCGGAGGTGAGTATGCTGAGGAGCAGAATCGCGCTCGCGATGGTGGCAACCCTGGCCTTGAGCGCCGCGGCCCTGGCCCACGACCGGGACCGCCGGGACGACGGGCGCTACGGGTACGGCTATGGAGTCGAGCGCTACGGCTACGAGAACGGCTACCGCGACGGCTTGCGGCACGGCCGCGAAGACCGCTTCCGCAACGCCGGCTACGATTATCGCCACGGCGAGTGGAAGAAGGCCGACCGCGGCTACCACAAGGACATGGGCTCCAAGGGCCAGTACAAGCAGGCCTACCGCGAAGGCTACCGCCGCGGCTATGACGATGCCTACAACGGTCGCCGCGGAGGCATCTGGAACGGCCCCATCTGGGGTGGAGGCAGCCGCGACGACGACTGGTACGGCCGCAATGATGACTGGGGCGACCGCGACGATGGCTGGTACGGCCAAGGCGGCTACAACGACGGCTACCGCGACGGCGTGAACTCCGGCCGCTACGACCGCCGCAACGGCAGCGGCTACAACCTGGCCGGCAACGCCTGGTACCGCAAGGGGCACGGCCCCGGCGACCGCCCGGGCGAGAACTCCGGCGACTACCAGCGCGCCTACCGCGAAGGCTTCGCGCGCGGGTACGGCGAGGGGTATCGCAGGTAGCTCAAACGTCTTCGGGTGCCCCACCCAAGCCCGGGTTTGGCTTGGGTGGGGTTTTCCTCTTTCTTGCGGATGCCAAGAAAACCAAAAGGCCGCCGATCCGGCGGCCTTTCTTACGAGGTACGAGACACGGGTTAGGGATGCTTCTTCCCCGCCACCTGCAGCCGGGTCTCGGCGCGGCGCAGGAGATTGAGCGCCTCGTCGTAGTTGGTGTTGGGGTCGCCGGAAGCGAGTTGCGCCTCGGCGCGCTGCTTCTGCTGGCGCGCGCGTTCCACGTCCACATCCTCGGCCCGCTCGGCAGTCTCCGCCAGTATGGTGACCTTGTCGGGCAGCACCTCGGCGAACCCCCAGGCGACGGCCAGGTAGTTGGTCGCGCCGTCCTTGCGGTAGGCGATCTCGCCCACCGCCAGCTCGGTGATCAGCGGCGCGTGACCCGGCAGGATGCCCAGGTAGCCGTTGGTGCCGGGCACCTGGACCTCCTCGACGGTCTCGCTGACCAGCGCCTTGTCGGGGGTGACGATCTCGAGTTTCAGAGTATCTGCCATTGCATTCCAGTTATCGCACCTGCGGCGCGATGGCGCGGGTCAGAGACCCACGCCCACACGACTACGCGGCGGTGGCCTTGAGCTGCTCGGCCGCCTCCAAAACCTCTTCGATGGCGCCCTTCATGTAGAACGCTTGCTCGGGGACGGAGTCGTGCTTGCCCTCGATGATCTCCTTGAAGCTGCGCACCGTGTCCGCCACCTTCACGTACTTGCCCTTGAAGCCGGTGAACTGCTCGGCCACGTGGAAGGGCTGCGACAGGAACTTCTGGATCTTGCGGGCGCGGCTGACGGTGAGCTTGTCGTCCTCGCTCAGCTCGTCGATGCCCAGGATGGCGATGATGTCCTGCAGGTCCTTGTA
>CAYTPH010000177.1:0-6248 GCA_964439635.1 uncultured Terriglobales bacterium | reverse complement strand
CTGGGTTGCATGGTGCTGTGGGCCGCCAGTTGTGGTGGCGGCACGCCGTCGAACGATCCTCCTCCGGAGCCGCCGCCGGCGCCCGCCATCGTGGTGAACACGCTGGAGGACATGGCCACGCCGCCCGCCGGCACCATGACCCTGCGCCGGGCCATCGAGGTGGCCGCTCCGGGGGAGCGCATCACCTTCGCCCCCGCCCTTAACGGAGGCTCGATCCGCCTGAGCATCGTGGGCGAAAGTCACACCGTGCTCAAGGGAGAGGTGTATGCGGGAGGGCCGCCCACCTTCCAGGGCTACTTTGACCGCGACTACGGCAAGTCGGCCCTGTACGCGCGCAAGAACCTGCACATCGATGCCTCCAGCTTGCCGGACGGCATCGCGGTGCAGTGGACGGGGGCCGAGGACAATCCCGCCCGCGTCCTGGCCGTTTATGGCGACTTGACGCTCACCAGAGTGGCCATCAGCGGAGGGCACTCCAAGGCCGAAGCCATCGCCGACACGGCGCAGCCGTACACCCTGGCCCGGGGAGGCGGCCTGGCGGTATGGGGCATGGCGCGGCTGACCGACTGCACCGTCAGCGGCAACAAGGTGACCGGGGACGACACGGCGAGCCGCGATCGCGGCGCCTACGGCGGCGGTGTGTACGCCAATGCCCTGATAATCACCCGTTGTGTGGTGAGCGGGAACACGGCCACTGGATACGGTGCGGCGGGCGGCGGCATTTACTCCGTCGGCGGCGCCGATGAGACCGACGGCAGCGGTTTCGACGCCGTCCTCACCCAGTGCACCATCAGCGGCAACCGGGTCAGGGCGCAGCACGCCTATGGCGGCGGCATCTTCACCCTGGCGGGCGGGCCCAACAACCGCGCCTGGCTGCGCATAACCAACTGCACCGTGGCCCGCAACCTGGTGGAGGACAATACCGCGCTCCCCGAGGCCGGCCAGTTCTATTACCGCGCCGGAGGGATCTACATGGGGGGCGGCTCGATGGAGCTGGCCAGCTCGACGGTGGTGGAGAACGAGGTCACCGGGCACGCCGCCGTGTTCAGCGGCAAGCCCAACATGGGAGGCGGGGGGATCGCCGCCACCATCGGCAACGCGCACGTGGTGGAGTACGCGGACGTGCGCCACTGCATCGTCGCCGGCAACAAGCTCAACGGCGTGGCCGAGGACTGGTTCGCCGGCTCCCTGCTGCACTTCACCAGCGAGGGCTACAACCTGTTCGGAGTGCTCGACTTCAGCCAGATCCTGGTGCCGGTGCCGGATTGGATGCACCTCAGCCGCAAGCACTACCCCAAGGTCGGCGACCATGACGGCGTCCTGCTCGCCGACGTGCTGGACCTGGCGGCGGCCCAGCACCACCCCACGGTGCTCTCGGCCGGAACCGACGCCGGCCAGCCGGCGGTGCTGTGGTATCCGCCCGCAGGCAGCGCCGTGGACCAGGTCCCCACGGGCGAGTACGTCGTTCCTTCGGTCAGCGCCGGCTATACCGGCTTCGGCGTGAGCAGCGACGACTTCTTGAACCACGTCGTGCTGAAGGTGCGAAGCAACTACGGCGCCATCCTGGGAGCCGACTTTGGCAGCGGCTTCGGCGATCTGACCGGGACCACCTGGTACGGCCCGGCGGTGACCTGGCCCTCCGACCCGGCGAACGCGGCCTGGATCAAGTTCTGGCGCGACCTGGACACCGCCATCGCCGGACGCCTGGGGATGGTGGCGCTGGGAGATGACTTCTGGGCCACTTTCTCGAGCGGCCCCGTGGGCAGCGAGGTGATGACGGTCACCGGGCGCAGCGACACCGTGCGGCTCACCCCCAGCGACCAGCGCGGACGGTCGCGGCCGGCGGGGCTCCGGGGAGACATCGGCGCCATCGAGAGATGAGCCAGGGCTAGTCACTGCGTTGCGTGACTCCGCTCACTGAAGTGGCGGGGCGACGCCGCCATAGTAGGCCGTCGTAGATGTGCGCAAGCCACACAACTTCATAGAGGTGTCGACGATGAAACACACTCTGATGGTGGCCGCCATCCTGGTCTGCTGCGGGCTCTCCGGCTTCGCCCAGGACACGCCTAAGGTCGACCTGTTCGGCGGCTACTCCTACCTCCGGGGCGGACCCGGGTTTGGCCTGCCCTCCGGGAATGCCAGCGGGTGGGAAGCCGCCCTGACCTACAACTGGAACAACTGGCTGTCGCTCAAGGCAGACATTGATGGGCATTACTGCTGCGAGCAGACCATGCACAACTTCCTTTTCGGGCCACAGTTCACCCTGAAGCGCGGCAAGCTGACGCCTTTCGTCCACGGCCTGGTGGGTTTCAGCTACGGCACCTCCTTCGGGGGGTTCTCCGACACCACCCTGGCCTTCGCCGGGGGCGGCGGGCTGGACGTGAAGGTCAAGGACAAGATCTCCATCCGGCTTTTCCAGGCCGATTACGTGGGCACGCGTTACGTGGACGCCACCCAGAACCACTTCCGCCTTTCCGCGGGACTGGTCTTCCATTTTTAGGGCAAGTAGTGGGACGCCGAACCCTGTTCGGTCGGCCGAGACAGTGGGCAAGTCATTCTCGATCTCATAAGGGTGCGACATGAAAATGCAGAAAACCATGGTCATCGCCGCGGTCACGCTGCTGGCCGTCGCGGCCGCCTTCCTCGGCTGCACCAGCCTGGGCGAAGGCTTTCTGATCCCGGTGGAGCCGGAACCCACCGGACCGCGCTTCGCCTTCGTGGTCAACGGCAATCCCGACGATTTCGGCGCCGCCGTTACGCTGGGCGCTTACACCGTCAACCCCACCACCGGCGCGCTGACTGCGGTGGCGGGCTCTCCGTTCGCCACCGGTGTCTTGGGCAGCTTCCTCTTCATGGACGTGGACCCGCAGGGCCGGTTCCTCTTCATGCCGGAGGGAGCTAAGGCCAGCACCGTCGCGGTGTACGCCATCGACCAGGACACGGGCGCGCTGAGCGAGATCGCCGGCTCGCCTTTCGACACCGGCGGCCCGGGCGTCTTCGCCGTCAAGGTGCATCCCAATGGGCGCTTCTTGTACGCGGTGAACCGGGGCGACGACTCGGTGTCCTTGTTCACCATCGCCACCAACGGAAGCCTGACGCTGGTGGGAGCGCCCCTCCCCACCCTGGGCCAGCCGTTCTTTCCCATCATCGATCCCCAGGGACGCTTCCTGTACATCACCGAAACCGGTGGCGTCCCCGGGGGACCGGCGCCGGAGGTGGTGGTGGACGGGATCGTGCAGGGCTTCGCCATCAACGCCACCACGGGCGCACTCACGGAGGTCCCCGGCTCGCCCTTCCCGGTGGGCTCGGGGCCGCGCTCCGGGACGGTGGACGGCACCGGCCACTTCATCTTCGTCACCAACCGTCAGTCCGACACCCTGTCGGTCTTCAGCATCGACCAGACATCCGGGGAGCTGACCGAGGTGGCGGCCTCCCCGTTCGTCAGCGGCGATGGGCCGTTCCATGCCGTGGACGCGGTGAACGGGACGAACCGCTACGTGGCCGTCAATAACATCAATGGGCCGAACGTCTCGGTGTACCAGTTGAATACCACCAGTGGGGCCCTCACCGAGGTAGCCGGCTCGCCGTTCACCTTCAACGGGTGGTCGCGGCCGCAATGGACGGCCGTCGACCCGACCGGCCGCTTCGGCTACGTGGTGGATTGGGAGAACACCATCACCGGAGTGACGGTGGATGCCAGCGGCAACTTGGTGGAGATACCGGGTTCGCCGTTCACCACCGGCGGGCTGAACTTCCCCGGACAGATCGTGGTCCGCTGAGCCACATAAGGTAAGGACGGCACCGCCCTGGGCGGTGCCGTTCCTGTTTGGGCCCGGGGTCACTCGGCCGCGAACTGCTTTCCCTTGGTTTCCGGAAACACCCAGATCCACGCGCCGGTGAGCAGCGCGAACAGCGCCGCGAGGGAGATCCCTCCTGCCAGTCCGTAGTGCCGGGCGATGACCGCCACCACCACCGGGGTCAGGAACTGTACGCCGCGGGCCAGGTTGAAGGCCGCTCCCATGGCGGTATTGCGGACGCTCGTGGGAAAGAGCTCGGCGAACAGCGGGCCGTAGCCGCCGAACATGCCGGTGCCGAAGCCGACGAAGAACATCATGGTCAGCAGCAGCCGCGGCTGGCCGGAGGCGGCGTCCCAGAAGATGGTCACCACCATCAGCGCCGCCGCCCAGATCACCCCGAAAGCGGAGTAGGCGGGGCGGCGCCCCAGCCAATCGGCGATCAGGCCGAAGCCCACGTACCCGGTCAGGGCGCCGGTCTGCATCACCAGCATCCAGACCGCGGACTTGGCCAACTCCATGTGGCGCTCGGCCTGCAGGTAGGCGGGCATCCAGGAGTAGACGCACCAGTAGGCGGTCATGTCCAGGGTCGCCAGCACCAGCGCCAGGATGAAATCGCGGCGATGGGCGCGGCTGAGCAGCAGCGCGAGCTTGCTCTCCTGCTTCGCCGAGGCGGCATGGCGCGAGTGCCACAGGTCGGATTCCGGCAGGGAATTGCGCACGAACACCACCAGCAGCGCGGGGAAGGTGGAGAGCAGGAAGCACCCACGCCATCCCACCAGCGGCTGCACGAAGCCGGCGACCGCCGAAGCCAGCGCCACGCCCATAGGCGCGCCGCTCTGCAGGATGGCGCCGAAGCGGCCGCGGACCCGCGCCGGGAAGGTTTCGGCCACGTAGGTGTGCGCCGTGGCCCACTCGCCGCCCACACCCAGCCCGGTCACGATGCGGAACAGCAGCAGGCTGGTGAAGCCGGTGGAGAGGCCGCTGAGCAGCGTCCCCACGCTGTAGGTCAGGATGGTGGCCGAGAGCACCGGCTTGCGCCCGTAGCGGTCGGCCAGCGCACCGAACACCACCCCGCCGATGGCCGTCGCCGCCAGCGAGGTTCCCAGCACCCAGCCCAACTGCTCGCGGGAGAGCGCCAGCTCCTTCCCGATGGGGATGAGCAGGAAGCTGTACAGGACCAGGTCGTAGAAATCGAACATCCAGCCGCCCCAGGTGAGCAGCAGGACCTTGTAGTGGGCCCAGGTGGGGCGCTCCGACTGGCAGAGGAGGGTCGGCGCCGGTTGGGGGGTCTGGGCCATGGTGCGCGCCATCCTGCCGCAGCTTGCGGCAGGGCGCAAGTGACAACCGACACTTCTCCGTGTGACAGGTTTGGGAAGGCGGCAAGGAGAGGATTGGGGTGGGTAGTGGGATTTGAACCCACGACAGCCGGAGCCACAGTCCGGTGTTCTACCGCTGAACTATACCCACCGTCGCTAGTTCCATTTTACACGACGACGCGCTTGTTCTCTAACTCGCGATCATGGGCACCGCCACCAGCGCCAGGAACATCCCCACCGACTGCACCCGCCCGATGCGCTCCTTCAAGATCCACCTGGCCAGAAGCACCGTCCCCGCGGGGTAGAGCGAGGACAGCACCGCCGCCACGTCCAGGCGTCCGCGCTGCGCCGCCCACACGAACAGCACGTTGCCGAAGACGTCCAGGGCTCCGGCGACCAGCAGTGCAGGAACGACCGAGCGCGGCGGCACCCAATGCGCCCGCGACAGCAGGACGATGCTGAACATCAGCAGCAGGGAGGCGGCGCGCGACGCCGCCAGCGGCCAGAACACCGCCTCGTGTCCGGCGTGACGGATGAGCACCAGGAAACCGCCGAAGCCTAGTCCCGCCAGCAGCGCCAGGCCCAGCCCCTTGGGACGGCCGAGTTCGCCCTCAGGGAGGGAGATGAGCCACACCGCCGCCAGCGCCAGGACGAAGCCGGCGAACTGGATGGCGCGCGGCAGACCCTCGGTGAGGGTGCTGGCGAGCACGGGAAGCGCTGCCGACAGGATGGCCGTCAGGGGCGCGGCCACGCCCATCTTGCCGATGGCCAGCGCGCGGTACAGCGCTGCCAATCCCAGTCCGCCGACCATGCCGGCGACGGCGCCCCAGGCCAACACTCGTGGCGGCGGGAGGGGCTCTCCCGTCAGCGTGGCGGCCAGCAGCATCAGCAGCAGGCCAAGCCCATGCGCGAAGACGACCGTCCCGAAGGCATTGGCTCGCTTGGCGGCCATGCCGCCGGCGAAATCGGCGGCGCCGAACGAGGCGGCGGATGCCAGTCCCAGCCCGGCGGCGATCAGCGAAGGGGAGAGGTCCATCCCCTCAGGCGGCCCGCGGCAGCACGTACAGCAGCACCGCCATGTAGTGGCAGACGCTGCCGATCATCACGAAGACGTGCCAGATGGCGTGGTGGTGGG
>CAYTPH010000176.1:371-6288 GCA_964439635.1 uncultured Terriglobales bacterium | reverse complement strand
GGGAGACGACGAGGAAGGCGCCTGCTGCAGTTGCAACTCCTTTGCCCCCGCGGAAACGCAGCCAGATAGGGTAGAGGTGCCCCAAAACAGCACACAATGCTGCGAGCACCTGACCGAAGGGCACACCGGGATATGTCAGCACACCGCTGAGGTCCTCTTGTTCTACCCAGGCGCGCGACGATAAATGGGCTGCGATCAAGACAGGAACCGCGCCCTTTATAACGTCCAGCACGAGCGTGAGCAGAGCCAATCCCTTCGCTCCGGAGCGCGCTACATTCGTCGCGCCGATGTTGCCGCTGCCGGAAGCGCGCACGTCCTCGCCGCGGAAGACGCGCACCAGGATGTAGCCGAAGGGGATGGACCCCAGCAGGTAAGCGACGGCGGCGATGATGACGTAGGTCGCGAGCAAAGGATCAAGAGCTAAGTGCTAACGGCTAAGTGCTAATGGCTTTCGAGCGCAAACCGCTCCAGCTTCGTGTACTGCGCGCCCTTGGGCGACAGCCTGCTTTCGTAAAGAAAGAATTCGCGAGCGGTCATTCTACCGAAGTCGGGCGGGGACATCGCCTGCAACTTTTCCTGCAGGCGCTTGAAGTTCGGATTCGGGCGGTCGGAGAGCACCCGCTGCGGACGCCCGGAGCCGGCGCGCGCCAGCGTCAGGTGGGGCGAGAACGGCCGCTGCTCCGAAGGGATGCCAAGGACGCGGGTCGCGTCGTCGATCTTCCTCGCCAGCGCCGCCAGGTGCGGGTCGGCCTCGATGCCGATCCAGAACACGCGCGCCGCACGCGCTGTCGGGAAGAACCCAGCGCCGCTGAAGGCGACCTCGGTCGGCGCTGCTTGCAAGCCGTGTAGCGCCGCCTTGATCTCCTCCACCTTTTCCGGCGCGGCCTCGCCGATGAACTTGAGCGTGACATGCAGCGACTCGGGCGACACCCAGCGCACGTCGGGGGCGAGGCCCTTCACTCCTTCCATGAAAGTGGTGATGCGCCGGCGGATTTCGTATTCGATGTCTAGACCGATAAAGATGCGCATGATCTCAGATTTCAGATGTTAGATCGCAGATGTTTGTCGGGGCGGGCTGCCAGCCAATCTTGAAATCTAACATCTGAAATCTCAAATCAGTTTTCTCCGGATCATATCCAGCGCCTGCTGGCTGGCGTACCAGCGGATGCGCTCGCGGTCGCCGGGGAAGTTGCGCTGCACCGTCTCGGTCTTGCGGCCGTCGGCCAGGCCGATGAAGACCAATCCCACCGGCTTCTCCTCGGTGCCGCCGGTGGGGCCGGCAACGCCGGTGATGCCGACCCCCAGCGTCGCCTTGCAGCGCTGGCGCACCCCTTCGGCCATGGCCGCGGCCACCTCTTTGCTCACTGCACCCTTCTCGGCGATGAGCAGCGGCGGAACGCCCAGGAGCTTGTTCTTCAGGTCGTTGGAATAGGAGATGATGCCGCCCAGGAACGAGCGCGAGCTGCCGCTGACCGAGGTGAGCCGCTGCCCCAGCAGCCCGCCGGTGCAAGACTCGGCGACCGCGACCGTGGCCCCGCGCATCTCCAGCCAGTATTCGACGATCTGCTCCAGCGACTCGCCGCCGGTGGAGAAGATGCACTCCTCGAACTCGTCTTCCAGTTCGCTGGTGAGCGCGTCCACCCGCGCCTGCGCCGCTTCCATCGACCCGGCACGGCTACGGAGATGCAGTTGCACCTCCCCCGGTCCCGCCAGGATGGTGGTCTCGACGTCGGGGAACTTCTTGTAGATGGGTGCGGCGCGGCGGTCGCAGTCGGACTCGCCGATCATGGCCAGCTTCAGCTCGCGGGTGGCGAAGAACAGGGGCGGCAACTTGGCCCGCAGCCGCTCGTGCACCTGCTCGTCGTACATCGCTTTCAGCTCCCACGGCGGCCCGGGCAGCAGGATGACGATCTTGTTCCGGCCCTCCACCGACCCTTCCAGGTACTGCCCCGGGGCGGAGCCGCGCGGGTTCTTGAGGACTTCGGCCCGCGGCAGGACGTCGGCCTGGCGCTCGTTGTTGGGCGACATCTTCAGCCGGCGCGCGGCGAAGCGGGCATACAGCTCGGCGACCAGGTCGTGGTCGCGCTTCAACTCGACGCCCAGTGCCTCGGCCACGGCTTCACGCGTCAAGTCGTCTTCGGTCGGCCCCAGCCCGCCCATGAAGATGACGATATCGGCGCGCGCGAGCGCCGTTCGGGCCACCGTGGTCAGGTGCTCGCGGCGGTCGCCGACCACGCTCTTGAACTCGACCTCGACGCCGAGCTGGTTCAGCCGCTCCGTCAGGAACAGGGAATTGGTGTCCTGGCGGTAGGGGGTGAGCAGCTCGTGCCCGATGGCGACGATCTCGGCGTTCACGGAAGAAGAATAGCACTTAGCATTTGGCCCTTAGCCTTTAGGCCAGTGGAGGGAGTTGAGCGTTGGACGGTTCCTGTTCTGGCTATGAGCTAAGGGCTGAGGGCTAACCGCTAATCGATCAGCGACTTCCCCTGGATGCCCCAGGAAAGATGGTGGACGGCGCCGGTGGTGGCCAGCACCGCCGACCTGCCGGGAGCGAAGGCCAACCCCACCAGCCCGTGGCCGGCGACGAACAGCGAGGGCTGCGCGTCGGGGGTGATGCGCACGATCCCACGCCGCCCGGCGAGGGACGCCGCCACATACAGGTTCCCCTCGACATCGAACGCGATCCCCTGCGGCCGTCCCAGCCCGCGGTAGAAGACCGAGGCCGCGCCGTGCGGGTCGATGCGGTAGACGGAATCGAAGCTCGAGGTGGTGGGGCCGGTCACGTACAGATCGCCGCTCGGGCTGAAGGCCAGGTGGTAGGCGGAGATGCTGGGCTCCAGGGTGGCGAAGACGAACATCTGCCGGTCGCGGGCGATCCGCCAGATGGTCCCCGTGCGGTCTCCGACATACAGGTTCTGTTGGTGGTCGAACGCGATCCCGGTCGCGATGCCCATGCCCTCGGCGTAGGACGACATGGTGCCGTTGGGCGCCACCCGGTACACCGTCCCGTCGAAGCGCGAGGAGACGTACATCTGTCCCTCGCGGTCGAAGGCGATGCCGGTGGCGTTCATCATCTCCGAGAGGTACGGCTTGACGTTGTAGCTGGTGTCGATCCGGTAGATGCTGACCGGGACCTTCTGCCCGCGGGAGCCGGAGAAGGTCACATAGATGTTGCCCTCGGCGTCGAGCGCGGGATTGGTGACCGGGTGGAGGTTCTCGGCGATGGGCGCCGCCACCCGCATCTCCAGCGCGTTGCTGGCGGCGCCGTTGGTGGCGACCACCACCGGGCCCGAGCTGGCCTCCTCCGGTACCCGGGCCAGCACGAAATCGTCGGCGCTCACCACCACCGAGCCCTCGACCTCCCCGAACTGCACCCGCGGGCGCCGCAGCTCGTGCGGCTTCAGCCCGCGGCCCACGATGCGCACCTCTCCCCCGGGAAGCGCGAAAGGAGGCAGCAGGGCCTCGATGTGAGGTTTCCCGTTCACGTTCTTCTTGCCCAGGATGCGGTCGGAGATGCCCATGTGCCTTGGATGCGGTGTGGTCTAGCCCAGGACGCGGAAGTAGAGCAGCAGGTGCCCCACCCCCAAAGCGTACAAGCCGGCGCCGACGTCGTCGAGCATCACACCCGCCCCGCCGGGGACCTTCTCCAAGCGGCGGCAGGGCGCAGGTTTCAAGATATCGAACGCGCGGAAGAGTATAAAACCGGCGAGAAGGTAATTCCATCGCAGCGGCAGTCCGGCAAGCGCGATGAGCTGGCCCGCAACCTCGTCGATCACCACGCAGGAAGGATCGTGCCGGCCGGTCTCGCGTTCGACCGTGGTCGCAGCCGGCACGCCGACTGCGATCACGGCCGCCAGGAAGGTGAGGGCGACCACCCAATGCTCGGGCCACGGCGTTCTGCCCGCCACCAGCCACCAGCCCAGCACGGTCGCGGCTGAGGCCCAGGTGCCCGGACCCAGTCTTCGCGGGACGTAGCCGATGCCGCCGGCGGTGGCGATCAGCCACGCCCAGCGGGTATGTCCGGCAGGGCCCTGCGGGCCGGGGACGCCGCTAGACATCGTCCTTCCTTTCGCCGCCGGCGCGGCGTTCGAACTGCCGGCTCGGAAGCTCGGCCTCGCCGAGCGCGTCCGGATCGCTGATCGGTCGGGAGACCACGTAGGCCCCGCTGGCCCACTTGCCCAGGTCGATCACCCGGCAGCGCTCGCTGCAAAAAGGGAACTCCGGCTCGTCGCGCAGGACGAGCTTGCGGCAGGTAGGACAGCGCAGGCTGCGGACTCTCTTGCGGGCCATAGAAACCGCTACCACGGATTGCCACGGATTCTCACGGATCAGAACGCGGGCTTTCGAATCCGTGTTGATCCGTGGACATCCGTGGTGAGGCGTTAGACAAGTCTGGCTACCAGGTCGTATTCGTGCGCTTCCGTGACCTCGCAGCGGTAGAAGCGTCCGGGCACAAGCTCGTGGTCGCCGGCGTCGTTCACGAAGACTTTGCCGTCGATCTCGGGCGCGTGCATGGCGGTGCGGCCCTCCCACAGCAGCTCCGTCTCCTCCGAGGGCCCTTCCAGCAGCAGGTCGAACTCGCGCCCGACCAGCGCCTTCTTCCGGCGGCGGCTGATCTGCTTCTGGAGGGACATCAGCTTGCGCCGCCGCCGCTCGATCTCCCGCGCGGGCAGCTTTCCCCCCAGCCCGTATGCCTTGGCCCCCTCCTCGTCGGAGTAGCCGAAGACGCCCAGCCAGTCGAACTGGGCGGCGCGCACGAACTCGCACAGCTCCTCGAAGTCCTTCTCCGTCTCCCCGGGGAAGCCGACGATGAACGACGTGCGCAGGGTCACGCCGGGGATGATGCGGCGCATCTTCTCCACCAGCTTCAGGAACAGTTCCGGGTTGCCGCCGCGCTTCATGCGCTTGAGCACCGCCGCCGAAGCGTGCTGCAGCGGCACGTCGATGTACTTGGGGATGCGGTCGTGCCTGGCGATGGTCTCCAGCAGGCGGCTGGTGATCTTGTTGGGATAGGCGTACAGGAAGCGCACCCAGCGCAGCTCCTCGATCTGCGCCAGCTTGTCCAGCAGTAAAGCGAGGCCGTCCTGCAGGTCGAAGTCTTCGCCGTAGCAGGTAGTGTCCTGGCCGATGAGGGTGACCTCGCGGACGCCCTGGCGCGCCAGTCGCTCCGCCTCGGCCACCACCGATTCGAAGCGCCGCGAGCGGAACTTGCCGCGCAACTGCGGGATGATGCAGAAGGCGCAGGGATGGTCGCAGCCCTCGGCGACCTTGATGTAGGCCGAGTGCTTGGGCGTAGCCAGCACGCGCGGCGTGTTCTCGTCGTAGAGGTAGTTGGGCAGGTCGGCGATGGCGCCGTCCCACTGCTCGCGCGAGAAGCGGCCGGCCTGCTCCCGCAGGTCACCCTCCGGCCGCGAGTTCAGGATCACGAAGGGGCCTTGCAGCCCGGCCGCACTCGGCCGGGGAACTCCCGCAGCTTCAAGGATGTTCTCCAACTCGCCCGTGCCGACCACGGCGTCCACTTCCGGGATGTTCTTCTGGATCTCGTTGCGATAGCGCTCGACCAGGCAGCCGGCCACGACCAGCTTCTTCGCCCGGCCGCCCGCCTTGTGCCCGGCCATCTCCAGGATGGTGTTGACCGACTCCTGCTTGGCCGAGTCGATGAAGGAGCAGGTGTTGACCACGATGACGTCGGCTTCCTCGGCGCGGGCGGTGATCTCCGCCCCGGCCGAATGCAGCAGGCCCATCATCACCTCGCTGTCCACCAGGTTCTTGGGACAGCCCAGGCTGACGAAGCCTACCTTCTTCGGGGCAGAGGTCTGCTCCTCCTCCGGCCGCTCTACTGTGAGGATTTCTTCAGGCATGCAATCTGTCTATTTTACAGCACCCAAGAGCAACGCAGAGGACGCAGAGGCAACGC
>CAYTPH010000176.1:0-361 GCA_964439635.1 uncultured Terriglobales bacterium | reverse complement strand
GAAGGGCCGAGGCGTCCTCGCGCGACTCCCCGAACCTCGCCCGCTCGTAACGCTCGGTGAACTCGGCCACGCGGCGGCGCAGGTGAGGATCGTCGATGGTGACCACGAACTCCCGCGGCGTCTGCGTGGGCCGCTTGCGCCACCCCCGCCGCGCCACCCGCCGCGCCATGCGCTCGTACCAGATGGAGGCCGCCGCTCGCGGCGCGCGGTCCGGGCGCGACGCCAGCCGGTAATCGCGCACCGCCCGCCAGATGCGTCCGGCGTTGGCCAGCAGGATCACGCCCACCACCAGCGCGAATCCTCCCGCTCCGAATCGCTCGGGCGCCTTGGTGGCGTTCTCCTGGGTGCGCTTGGCTTGCTC
>CAYTPH010000175.1:0-6290 GCA_964439635.1 uncultured Terriglobales bacterium | reverse complement strand
AGTGCGACCTTGCCAAGGTCGAAGTCGCGGGTTCAAATCCCGTCTCCCGCTCCAGTCTTCATGCCGAGCGCCCTCGCCCCCGCGAGGGTTTTGCACATCGGGTCTTTTCTAATCGGGGCGCGCAGGTTCTTTTCAATACGAGGCGCGGTAGCCAAGTGGTAAGGCAGAGGTCTGCAAAACCTTTATTCGGCGGTTCGATTCCGCCCCGCGCCTCCAGTCCTTTGTACATAGTGGTGCACGGGGAGGTCCTTCGCGCTGCAGCGCTCAGGATTTCGCCTGCGGGCTCCCGGCCGGCTTCGCTACGCTCGCCTGCCTCACGCCCGCAAAGCGGCTCAAGTTCGATTCCGCCCCGCGCCTCCAGCGTTCTTCTTAACTTTCTCGCTACTTATTGGAATCCTAGGCAGGGCCTAAGGCATCCCAGAGGACTGATGCGCCTGGCTGCAACCATTGTCGCCGCCGTAATGCTGCTGAGCGTGGCAAGTCCCGCGCTATGCGCGCGGGTGTGCCCGGAGCTGCAGGAACATCATCCGCAGGCGCCCGCGAGCGGCCATGCCGCACATCATCAGCACGCCCCGGAGACCGTATTCGAGAATGCCGCTGGGTGCGGGATGCTGGCCCAGGCAGAGGCGCGTCCCGCGGCGGTGACCAGCAAGATCTCCCTGCCACCGGCCGACGCCGCGGCAGCGACCGAGCCCCTGACCGCAGTCCTTCTTCCCCATCCGCCGCAGGCGCGGCCCTTCTCTCCGGCTTCCCCACCCGGGCTCGACGCCCGTGGCGCTCCTCTCATCCTCCGAATCTGATCCAGTCTCCGCGCGACTGTAAGAACCGGGGCCGCCGTCCGTCTTAGTGTCGGAAGCGGCGCCAGAGAATCCTTCGCTTACCGTAGACAGGAAGATGAAGATGAGCAACCGACGAGACTTTCTACGCAATCTCGCCCTGGGTATGGGCGTGGGAGCGGTCGTGCCCACGCTAGCCCAGGCACAGCAGCAGCATCAGCATGGGGCAGCACCCGCCCGCCGCGACTCCGGCGACGGCTCCCGCCCGCCGCTGGTCTACACGCCCGACATCCCTAACCTGCCCTTCTCCATGGAGAACGGGGTGAAGGTCTTCCACCTGGTGGCTGAGCCGGTGCGGCGCGAGCTGGTGCCCGGCCGGGTGATGGACGTGTGGGGCTTCAACGGCTCGGTTCCGGGCCCGACCATCCAGATCACGCAGGGCGACCGGGTCCGCATCTGGGTGGAGAACCGGCTGCCGGAGCCGCTCACCATCCACTGGCACGGCTTCGAGATCCCCATCAGCCAGGACGGCATGCCGTACATCTCGCAGAAGCCCATCCTCCCCGGCGAGCGCTTCCCCTACGAGTTCACCCTGCACCAGGAGGGCACCTTCTTCTACCACTCGCACGGCGCCATGCAGGAGATGATGGGGCTGATCGGGATGTTCATCATGCATCCCAAGCGGGCGCACCGGCCGGCGGTGCAGCACGACTTCGGCATCGTGCTGCAGGGCTGGGCCATCCTGCCCAATAACACCGTCCCCAACACCGCCGGCATGGAGTTCAACTGGCTGACCTTCAACGGCAAGGCCGGCCCGGCCACCACGCCCATGCTGGTGCGGCTGGGCGACCGGGTGCGCATGCGCTTCGTGAACCTGGGGATGGACCACCACCCCATCCACCTGCACGGCCACACCTTCTACGTGACCGGCACCGAGGGCGGACGCCAGCCCGAGGCCCTGTGGGGACCAGGAAACACCGTGCTGGTAGGTGTGGCCCAGGCGCGGGATGTGGAGTTCGTCGCCAACAATCCCGGCGACTGGATGGTGCACTGCCACCTGCCGCACCACATGATGAACAGCATGAGCGACCTGATGTCGGAACGCATGATGACCACCTCGGCCCTCTCCCCGGAACCGGCGCACCGGCAGATGCAGATCATGCGGGCTACCAGCCCGCACGGCGCGCACCTGGGGAGTCACAACCCGGTGGCGGGGAACGCCGCTACCGTCCCCGGCTTCCCGCAGGACGCGTTCATGGAGATGCCCATGGACCAGATGGTGGAGAAGCCCGAGACCTACGGCCTGGCCAAGAACTGGACGGCGGGCATGATGGGCATGATGTCGCTGCTGCGGGTGCTGCCCCCGGAGCAGTACGACCGAATCATGGCCATGAAGCGCGGCCAGCATCAGCACGGAGGTGCGCTGTGAAAAGACGAATCCTCATTCTTGTGCTGACGCTGACGGCGACGGCCTTTGCGCAGCACGAACATCCCGCGCCTCCGCAGCAGGCGCAGCCGCAGCAACACCAGCACGGCCAGGCGGCCGGGGGAACGCCGGCGATGCAGGCGGACCCGGCAGGGTCGCCGCTGTCGCCCATCGGAGGGGAGCAGGCTGCCTCCGCGCTCACGCTGGAACAGCTGGAGCAGATGGCGCTGAAGAACAACCCCACGCTGGGCATGGCCGCCGCCGAGGTGCGCGCCGCCCGCGGCCGCCGCACCCAGGCCGGGCTGCTGCCCAATCCCACCGTCGGCTACACCGGCGAGGAGATCCGCGGCGGGTCGTTCCGCGGCGGACAACACGGCGCCTTCGTGGAGCAGACCATCGTGCTGGGCGGCAAGCTGGGGCATGGCCGCAAGGTCTTCGAGCAGGAGATCCGCATCGCCGAGGTGGAGCAGGAGGAGCAGCGGCTGCGTGTGGTCAACTCCGTCCGCCTCGCCTATTACAAGGTCCTGGAAGCGCAGGAGCTGCTGGCCGCGGAGAAGGCGTTCGTGAAGGTCGCGGCCGACACGCTGGAGACTTCCAAGCGCCTCTTCAATCTCGGCCAGCAGGACGAGACCGAAGTGCTGCAGGCGGAGGTGGAGCTGCAGCGCGCCGAGCTGGTGGCCATCCGGCAGGAGAACCAGCTGCGGCGGCTGTGGGCGGCGCTGGCGGCGCTGACCGGCGATCCCGGCCTGCCGCTGACGCCGCTGGCCGGGCAGCTCGACGCCACGCTGCCGCCGACCGATGCCGAAGCCGCGGCGCGCGCCATCGTGGAGCGCAGCCCGGCGGTGCGCATCGCCGAGGTCAACGTGGAGCGGGCGGACGCGACGGTGTCGCGGGCGCGGCGCGAGTCCATCCCCGACCTGCAACTGCGCGCCGGCTTGCAGCAGAACCGCGAGCGGCTGGAGTCGGGCCGGCCGGCCGGATTGCAGGGCTTTGCCGAGGTCGGCATCCAGCTCCCTATCTTCAACCGCAACCAGGGCAACGTGGAGGCGGCGCGGGCGGAGCTGGAGCGGGCGCGGCAGGAGCGGCAGCGCGTCCGCCTGGTGCTGCACGAGCGGGCGGCGGCATTGGTGCAGCGGCTGGACAACGCGCGCGTCACCGCCGGGCGCTACCGCGAGCAGATCGTGCCGCGGGCGGAGCGCGCCTACCAGGCCATGCTGCGCAGCTGGGGGCAGATGGCCGCCTCTTACCCGCAGGTGCTGATGGCGCAGCGCACCCTGTTCGACGTGCGGCGCGACTACCTCGGCGCGCTGGGCGAGCTGTGGTCGAGCTCCATCGCGCTCGAGGGCTTCATGCTGACCGACGGTCTGGAGGCGCCGGCGCGTCCCGGCGAGGTCGACCTGCCGGTGCGCGAGATCAACATCCCGACCACGCGGGGAGGCGGAGAATAACCTCGCGGGCGGGACGCCCCCGATGCATGCACCCCAACAGTCCAAGACCGGGGCTGTTGGGGACCCCGCTCAGCCAGCGGGACGCCAGCGTTATGCCCTGCCCGTGGTTAGATTGATGGTCGCCGTGAAGTTCACTTGCTGGCCGTCGTAGTAGCGGGAGATGGCGGCCAGCACGGCCTGGTCAATCTCCGCCCGGCGTCCGGCCGGAATGGCTTCGAGCAGCGGCCGGAAGGGCACGGTCACGTCCTGGAAATATGCCCAGACGTCCTCCGGCGGTCCCGGCCAGCTCCAAGCAACCGTGCGGAACTCCTCCTCGACGTTGGAAAACCCGGCTCCCCGCAGCGCCGCCGCCAGCGCGCCGGGTTCCCCGAACTTGAACATCGCCCGCGCGGAAGGTGGAACACTCGTGCCTGGAAGCAACCGCACGATGGTCCCGATGGTGGTTTCAAAGTAGGGCTGCTGCATGGGCCCCCAGGCCTGGAGCAGCACGCGCCCGCCCGGCTTCAGGACGCGCCGTACCTCGCCCAGGGCGCGCGCCAGGTCGGCAAAGAACATCACCCCGAAGCGCGAGGTCACGCGGTCGAACTCGGCGTCGCCGAAGGGCAGCTGGTGCACGTCGGCCTGGCGGAACTCGACGTTGCCGAGGCCGCGCTGTTCCGCCCGCTCACGCGCGATCTTGAGCGGCTCGGCGGAGATGTCGATGCCGATGACGCTGCCGCTCTCGCCGACCTCGCGGGCCAGCGACATGGCGGGCTCGCCCGAGCCGCAGGCCAGGTCCAGCACGCGCATGCCGGGCGCGGCCCTCGCGGCCTCCACGATGGCGCGGGTCACCTCGCGTCCCATGGCCGACGACTGCTGCCGCCAGCGCTGGGCGGCGTTGGCGCGGGCGAAAGTGTTCCAGTCGGAGCGGGGCTCGTCGGGCATCGCGTCATTATCGCCGCAGCACGCCCTCTCGGGATAGCGGGGCTGCAATGCGGCGCCAGCCCTCGCCCTCCAGCGCAACCGGCAGCCTACTTGAGCGCGCCGGAGAGCCAGCGGAAGAGGTTAAGCGCGAACTGGCGGTCGTCGGAGCCGGCAACGTTCATGCCCATCTTCATCTCCTGGTCCCCCATCTTGATGACCTGTGCCGAGAGCATGGCAGCTTCCCCCAGCATGACCACTCTGCCCCGCCCCACGTTCATGGCAAGGCCCTGCGCGCGCCCGCCCACCGCCCGCGCGCCGGACGGCTTCGACCCGGCTTGCAGGCTGGAGACGGCGTTCATCAGGGCCTCCCTGTCGGCGGCCTCGTAGGCCGACGGGGAGAGGCGCAATAGAGCGGTCGCACCTTTGGGAACGCCGAGCGACTGGCCAGTGAAGGTGAGGACGCGCTGGACGCGCTCCGATCCGTCCCGGCCCTGCAGCAGCGGGTGCTCTCCCAGCAGCCCGTTCTCCCGGGAGAAGACCAGCAAACTGGCCTGACCGGCCGAATGCTGCGAGTCCGCGACGTAACCCTTGCCCATGTCCACGCCGAACCGCCTGGCCAGGTTTTCGGCCGCCGCGCCGAACGGCGCGTGGTCGGCGACCAGCAGCAGCGAGCCGCCGGCGCGTACCCAGTCGCGCACCGCGTCGCATTCGGCTTCCGTGAATGCCGGCCCGGATGTGGTCTCGCCGGCGTCGGGGCCCAGCGCGTTGGAGATCACCAGGAGATCTATCCCACGCAGCGAGCGCTTGTCGAACCTGGCGGTGCCCGGGCGGACGTCATAACCGTCGGCCCGCAGCAGGTCCGCCAGCGGCTCGTAGCGGCCGCTCATGGTGTGGAAGTTCTCGTGGGCCTCGTCGATCACTACCCGCGGATGACGGGTGGTGAAAGCCGGGCGCTCGATGGTCGCAACGAAGTTTGGGTCCGCCATCTGCTGCGCGGCGACGAAGGATGCGGCCAAGACAAAGAGGAGCGATAGTTTTCGCATTGTCGTGTTAACAGACGCAGTGCGTACAGGAAGGAAAGCGCACCGCACCAGAGTTCACTCGGACCGGCGTGCCGCCGGCAGGTCGATCCCCAGCTGCTGGCACTTCTTATAAAGGTGGCTGCGCTCCAGGCCGAGCGCCTTTGCGGTATTGGTGATGTGCCCTCCGTGGCGCTTGAGCTCGGAAAGGATAAGTTGGCGCTCGAAGGCGTCGGTGCGCTCGGAGAGGGTGCCGCCTGTGGACGGAGCAAAGTCCCCACCCTGTCCGGCCAAACCCGGGCCGGACAAGGGTGGGGCAACCACGGATCGAACTGATTCGGCGCCGACCCGCCCTTCTTCGGCGAACAGCATTAGGCGCTCCACCACGTTGCGCAGCTCGCGAACGTTCCCCGGCCAAGGCTGCGCCTGGAGCAGCGCCATGGCTTCCTCCGAGAATCCCGCCGGCTTCCACCCGTTCTGCTCGGCGAGTTGCGCGACGAAGTGCCGCACCAGAGCGGGAACATCGTCGCGGCGCTCGCGCAGCGGCGGCAGCACGATGGGGAAGACGTAGATGCGGTGATACAGGTCCTGGCGGAACTTCCCTTCCCGCACCAGGTCTTCCAGGCGGCGATGGGTTGCGACCACCACGCGCACGTCCACGCGGATGGGCTTGTCGCCGCCCACGCGCTCGATCTCGTTCTGCTCCAGGACCCGCAGC
>CAYTPH010000174.1:0-6294 GCA_964439635.1 uncultured Terriglobales bacterium | reverse complement strand
CCAAGTAAGGCCACGAAGGCGATGGCCAGCAGGATCCCCGGGAACGACAATAACGCATTCATCACCACGATGTTGAAGAAGCGGTCTACCCGCCCGCCGTAGTATCCCGCGATGGAGCCCATCACCAGGCCCAGCGCCAGTGACGCGGCCACCACGCTTACCCCGACCAGCATCGAGATGCGTGCGCCGTAGATGATCCGCGACAGGATGTCGCGCCCCAGCTCGTCGGTTCCGAGCCAGTGCGCCGCCGACGGCCCCTGCAGCCGCGAGGGCAAGTCGATGTACGCCGGATCCTGCGGCGCCAGCCACGGCGCAAAGGCAGCGCACAGCACGAAGACGGCGATCATCCCCGCCCCGGCGGTGGCCAGCGCATTGTGCCGCGCCGCCCGCCGCGCAACTTGCCAATTCGCAACGCCGGCGACCATCACTGCCGTATCCTCGGGTTCGCGAACGAGTACAGCAGGTCGGTCACGAAGTTCACCGCCACGTAGGTCAGCCCGATGGCCAGGATGCAGCCCTGGACCAGGTAATAATCGCGGTTGGAGATCGCCTGGATGGTCAGCCGCCCGATCCCCGGCCAGGAGAAGATGGTCTCGGTCACGATGGCTCCCGCCAGCAGCGCTCCGAACTGCAGGCCCACGACGGTCAGCACCGGGATCAGCGCATTGCGCAGCGCGTGCTTGTACACCACGGTGCTCTCCGGCAGGCCCTTGGCCCGCGCGGTGCGGATGTAGTCCTGCCCCAGTTCCTCCAGCATCGCGGTCCGGACCATGCGCGTCAGGATGGCCGCCAGCGCCCCGCCCAGCGTGACCGCCGGCAGCACCAGGTGCATCCACGTCCCCGAGCCCGAGACCGGTAACAGCCCCAGATAGATGGCGAAGAACAGGATCAGCACCGGGCCCAGCGCGAAGTTGGGGAACGACAATCCCAGCAGGCTGACGAAGCTCAGCAGCCGGTCGTCCCAGTGGTTTCGCCGCCGCGCCGAGCGCACCCCCGCCGGGATCGACAGGGCCAGCGCCACCAGCAGCGCCGCCACCGTCAGCCGCAGCGTCGACGGGTACCGCTGCGCGATCACCGTGGCCACGTTCTGGTTGAAGCGCAGCGACTGCCCCAGGTCCCCCCGCAGCACGCCCTTCCAGTAATGCAGGTACTGCTCGCCCAGCGGCCGGTCAAGCCCGTAGGCTTTCCGCGCCGCCTCGATGTCGGCGCTCGCCGCCCCCTCGCCCAGCATCTGCTGGATGGGATCGCCGGGCACAATGTGGATGAGGAGGAATACGACGGAAACGACCAGCCAGACGACGGGGATGGTGTACAGCGCGCGGGTTAGAACGTAGCGAAGCAATCGGGGAATCGGTGAATCTGGAAATCGGGGAATCTGAACAGAGTCAGCGAAGCCAGATTAACCCGATTTCCCGATTTCCCGATTTCCCTCAATCGCCCACGGGGGCGCTCGGCGCCCGGCTCTCCCCCGGCTCCACCTTCACGCTGGCCACCCGCCGGCCGTCCATCTGCAGCACGGTGAAGCGGTGCCCCTCGTACTCGAACGCCTCTCCGCCCTGCGGGATGCGCTGCAGGCGCGACACTACGAACCCGCCCAGGGTCTCGAAGCCCTCGTCCCGCGGCAGCTGGATGTGGTGCTGCGCCTCCAGGTCGCGGATGTTCTCGCCTCCGTCCAGCACCATCGCCGTCTTACCCATCCGCATCGGCACCTGCTCGGCGACATCGAACTCGTCCTCCAGCTCGCCCACGATCTGCTCCAGGACGTCTTCCACCGTCACCACTCCCGCGGTCGAGCCGAACTCATCCACCACCACCCCCAGGTGCCGCCGGCGCTGCTTGAACTCCAGCAGCAGGTCGGAGAGCGGCTTGATCTCCGGCACCACCAGCACGTCGCGCATGATGTGCCGCACCTTGGTGCTGCCTTCCACCAGCGGCGGCAGCGGTCCCCCGCTGATGCGCAGGTGCAGCAGCCGGGTCAGGTCCTTGGCGTAGAGCACGCCCACGATATGCTCCGGCCCCAGCTTGGGATCGTAGACCGGGATGCGCGAGTGCTGCTCCTCCACCACCCGCGCCAGCGCCTCTTCCAGCGGCATGTCGGCCGGCAGCGAGAAGATGTCCGGCCGCGGCACCATGATCTCCCGTACCGTCACGTTCTCCAGCTCCAGGGCGCGGTGGATCATCTCCTCCTGCAGCTCGGGCAGCATCCCCAGCCGCCGGCTGGAGGTCACGATCAGCTTCAGCTCCTCGGGCGAGTGCACCGCCCCCTCCCGCACAGGGTGCGAGCCGAACAGCCGCAGCACCGCGTTGGCGGAGCGGTTCATCACGAAAAGCGCCGGCCGCGACAGCCGCATGAACACGTCCATGGGACCGGACACCGCCAGCGCCACCCGTTCCGCCCGCTGTAGCGCCAGCGACTTCGGCACCACCTCCCCCAGGATGACGTGCAGGTAGGTGATCAGGGCGAAGGCGATCACCACCGCGATGGTGTGCGCATATAAGGTGGCGTAGGGGATCCCGTGGAACAGCGGCTCCAACAGGCCGGCGATGGCCGGCTCGCCGATCCAGCCCAGGGCCAGGCTGGCCAGGGTGATGCCGAACTGCACCGCGGACAGAACCTCGTCCAGGTTGCGGTGCAGCCGCTGCACCGTCCGGGCGCCGATCCGTCGCGCTTCGATCAGCTGCAGGATGCGGGTATCGCGCACGCTGACCAGGGCGAATTCCGCGGCCACAAAAAAGGCGTTGGCCGCCACCAGGAGCATCACCGCGAACGCCCGCAGCAGCACCACCGTGATCATGGAGGCACGATTCTACCGTAAACCTGTGACCGCGGGCCTTCGACCCGCAGTCGAGCGCACTCGGCAGTAGCGCCGGCGCCCCGCCCGCACCGCTCCACCCGTCCCCGTTTCCTGTCGCCCCATGCTCACCTTCGCCGCCATCCAGGGTCTAAGACCAGCGTAGGGCGCAGGCGCCCGGGGCCATAAATACCCGGTTTTTCACGGAACCAACCGGGCCGGGGGCTCGTACCAGAGCACAGGAGGCGGGCGGCCAGCCCGTTTCCCATCCGGGGTCCCCATCGCGCCCGGTTTTGGCGCGATGGGGTGGCAGCAGGAGGCGGCACGTGGCGAACGGCAATAACGGCAAGAAGAAACGGAAGCGCTTTTTTTACGCCCTAGGCTCGGTCGTGGCGGTGATCGCCATCGTCTTGGTCGTGACGGCTGCGACCAGCGGCGGCACCAAGATCGACCCTTCGAAACTGGCGAAGGTGGAGCGCGGTGACCTGGCCAAGAGCGTCGTCGCGACCGGCAAGATCGAGCCCATCACCAAGGTTGAGATCAAGTCCAAGGCCAGCGGCATCGTCAAGAAGCTGTACGTGGAATACGGCGAACACGTGAAGGCCGGCCAGTTGCTGGCCGAGCTCGACAAGGAACAGATCCAGGCGCAGGTGCGCGAGTCGGAGGCCGCGCTCGACGCCGCCCTCGCCGACTACGAGCGCTCCAAGGTTGACGCCCAGGGTGTCGATATCCCCATGCTCAAGCGCGCCTACGAACGGGCGCAGGAGATGTACAGGGCCGGCGTGGTCTCTTCTTCCGCCCTCGACGACGCCCAGCGCAACTACGAGCTCGCCGTCAACAAGCAGGCGGTCGCCAAGGCGCAGCTCGCGGTCAACAAGGCCAAGGTCGACCAGGCGCGCGCTCGCCTGGCCAACGAGCGGGAAAGCCTCAGCTACACCACCATCACGGCGCCGATCGACGGCCTGGTGCTCTCCCGCGATGTCGAGGTGGGCGACGCCGTCAGCTCCATCCTGGTCCTCGGTTCCGATGCCACCCTGGTCATGACCCTGGGCGACACTACCGAGGTCTATGTAAAAGGCAAGGTGGACGAGAGCGACATCGGCAAGGTCTACATGGACCAGCCCGCCCGCATCAAGGTGGAGTCCTTCAAGGACAAGAGCTTCACCGGCAAGGTCAACAAGATCTCGCCCATGGGCGTGGAGAAGGACAACGTCACCACCTTCGAGGTGCGCGTCTCCATCGACAATCCCGGCGGCGAGCTTAAGGCCGCCATGACCGCCAACGCCGAGATCATCCTCGAGGAGCACAAGGACGTGCTCATCATCCCCGAAGGCGCCATTCTGTACGACAAGGATAAGAAGGCCTCGGTCGAGGTCCCGGACAGCGGCAACAAGACCGGCAAGAAGAAGGTGGACGTGAAGGTCGGCATTTCCAACGGCGCCAAGACGGAACTGCTGGCCGGCCTCAAGGAAGGCGAGCAGGTCGTCCTGCAGTAAGGAACGGCGCGCCGAACCTGGCGCACCGGTAGGTTTGCAGTAAAGGCTCCGGGGCCGCGATCCTCCATACCGCTCCTGCGGGACGCGGCCCCGGAAGCCCTCCCCCGGTAGAGACGTAGGAGCCTCCCATGAACTCACATTTGCGCAGCCTGGGCCTGCTGGTCTTCGTCCTCTTCTTGACGGCCGCCACGGCCTCCGCCGCCGCCGAAGGCTCCTTCCAGCGCACCCTGCAGGTGACCGGCACCGTCGACCTCGACGTCACCACCGGCTCCGGCGACATCACCGTGCGCACCGGCAGCGCCTCCACCGTGCAGATTTCCGCCCGCATCCGCGCTCACGGCGGCGTCTTCGACATGACCGACCCGCGGGAGAAGGTGCGGCGCCTGGAGGCCGACCCACCCGTCCGCCAGGCCGGCAATTACATCCGCATCGGCCGCATCGAGGACCGAGCCCTGCGCGACAACGTCTCCATCAGCTACGACATCGTGGTTCCCCCGGACACGCGCCTCACCTCGGAGACCGGCTCCGGCAACCAGGACATCAGCGGTATCCGCGGGCCGGTGAAAGCCAACGCCGGCTCCGGAGACGTCAGGCTCCGCGACCTTGCCGGCCAGCTGCGCGCCGAGACCGGCTCCGGCAACATGCGCCTGCAGAACGTCAGCGGCGAGGTGTACGCCAACGCCGGCAGCGGCGACATCCACCTGCAGGGCAAGCTTCCGCACGTCCGCGTCGAGACCGGCTCCGGCAACGTCGAGGTCGCTGGCGTCCGCGGCAGCGTGCGCGCCAACGCCGGCAGCGGCGACATCACCATCGAGGGCGCCATCACCTCCAACTGGTTCATCGAGACCGGCTCTGGCAACGTTCGCCTGCGCTTGCCCTCGGATTCCGCCTTCACTCTCGCCGCCGAGACCGGCTCCGGTGAGATCGAGACCGACCACCCGCTCACCGTCAGCGGCTCCGTCCGCCGCCACGAGATGCGCGGCCGCGTCCGCGGCGGCGGCCCTACCCTCGAGGTCCACACCGGCTCCGGCGACATCGAGATCCGCTAGCCAAACGAGGTACCGCTGGCGTCTCGCCGGCTGTTCCAGGGGCGTCTCGCCCGCGATCCGTCCTGATCCATGCAAGTCCTTGGTTCAACTATCTCCGCATCCTCCGCGTCACCGTCCTCTGCGCTCTTTCCTCCGGTTTGACCCCCTTTTCCGCCGCATGTTATAAGTGGCGGTCTGCATCCGGTGAGCCTTGGCCGTCCGGATGCGCGGGGCGCGGCCAAACCTCAGATTTCACTTTGCCTTGAAGTGGAAGCGCGGCCCGGACGGCTCTCGAGGGAGAGGCCGTTTCAGACTCCCGTTTATTCCCGACTGGGACCCATGTTTCGGAGGCTTCCTATGCAGACTTGGCCCGCCGCCGGTGCGTTCACGCGGCATATCCCGAAGACCCTCGTCCTCCTGCTCTTGTCGACCATCCTGCTCTCCCCGGCCGCGCTGGCTCAGGCCCCGCAGGCCACCGAGCACCAGCCCGGCGGCGAGGCCAACCTCCGCCTCCCCGATCTGCGCCAGGTGGATTTCCTGGGCGTGGACGGCCATACCCTGCTGCTGGTCGGCATCCTGGTCTGCCTCCTCGGCCTCGGCTTCGGCCTCGCCATCTACATCCACCTGAAGAACCTGCCGGTGCACCGCGCCATGCGCGAGATCTCCGAGCTCATCTACGAGACCTGCAAGACCTACCTCGTCACCCAGGGCAAGTTCATCCTCATCCTCGAGGCCTTCATCGCCGTCATCATCGTGCTCTACTTCGGCGTGCTGCTGCACTTCGAGGCCTTCCGCGTCGCCATCATCCTCCTCTTCAGCCTGGTCGGCATCGCCGGCAGCTACGGCGTGGCCTGGTTCGGCATCCGCATCAACACCTTCGCCAACTCCCGCACCGCCTTCGCTGGCCTCGCCGGCAAGCCCTATCCCATCTACGCCATCCCCCTGCAGGCGGGCATGAGCATCGGCATGCTGCTGATC
>CAYTPH010000173.1:0-6353 GCA_964439635.1 uncultured Terriglobales bacterium | reverse complement strand
CGCACCCGGCCGGCGCGCGCGACGGAAGAGGGAGAAGCTTGAGCACCAAGCCGAACGGCAACGCCATCCGCGTCGAGATCTTCGACCAACCTTACAACCTGCGCGGCACCGACCCCGATTACATCTTCAAGCTGGCCGAATACGTGGACACCAAGATGCGGGCCGTCGCCGAGCAGACGCAGACGGTGGATTCGCTGCGCCTGGCGGTGCTGGCGGCGCTGAACATCGCCGACGAGTATCACGTGCTGAAGCGCAAGTACGACGCCGTGGCCACCGACTTCAACCAGCGCGCCAATTCCCTGTCGGGCAAGCTGGAGGAGGCGCTGGACGAGGTGCTGCGCGAGGCCCGGCGGGCGGGATAACCATCGGTTTGTCATCCCGAGCGGAGCCGAGGGATCTGCTTTCCTCCGCGTTCTCCGCGCGCTTTGTCTTCGCGTCCTCTGCGGTTAAGATCTTTTCGCTCGCGCCACTCGGACAGCCCGCTGCAACTTCCCTGCCATCTTTTTGCGCCGCTCCCCTTGCCATCCACGCGGGCTTTCCTTAGCATCCATCTCGAAAGCCGGCCTGCAACGTTGGTGTTGGCGAAGCCGTTATTTTTGAACCAACGTCGATGAACCGGGAGCCTGACTCGTAGATACGGTCCGGTGTGCGACGCTCCGCCAGGCGGAGATGCCTAAAGGATCGCGGCGGGTTCCCACCTTGTCTTGGACGGGTTCATCAGACGGTGACGCCACACGGCCAAGCGGGTCGGCTTTTCCCTTTCCTGCATCTACACTAAGAGAGTGTTCCCCCAGATCTTCCACTACGGGCGCATCAGCCTCCCCACCTACGGCCTGATGGCGGCCATCGGCCTGCTCGCCGGGCTGGCCATCAACGTCCACAACGCCCGCCGCCATGGGCTGGACCCCGATAAGGCCTGGAACCTGGGGATCATCACCATCCTGTCGGCGATCGCCGGCGCCAAGCTGCTGCTGCTGGTCACCGACTGGCGCTTCTACCTGGCGCACCCGGGGGAGATCTTCAGCCTGGCCATGCTGCAGGCCGGCGGTGTCTTCTACGGCGGGCTGATCGCCGCACTGGGCATGTTGTACTGGTACATCCGGCGGAGCCGGCTGCCGCTGCTCACCACCTGCGACGTCTTCGCCCCGGGCGTCGCTTTTGGACATGCGCTGGGCCGCTTCGGATGCTTCGCCGCCGGCTGCTGCTACGGCCGGCCGACCGAGCTGCCCTGGGGCGTCACCTTCACCAACCCGCTGGCCAAGCTGCTCTCCGGAACGCCGCTGAACATCCCGCTGCACCCCACGCAGCTTTACGAGATGGTGCTGGAGCTGGGGAACTTCGTGATCTTGACGCTCCTGCTCCGCCGTCGCCGCTTCGAGGGCCAGGTGATCGGCGCGTACCTGTTCCTGTACGGCTTCGCCCGCTACTTCCTGGAGTTCCTGCGGGCCGACCCGGAGCGCGGCAGCGTCCTCGGCGGGGCGATGACCGCCACCCAGCTCATTTCCATCTTCATGGTCGTGGCCGGCGGAGCGTTGTGGATGTGGCGGCGGCCGATGCCAGTGTCAGTCGCTGCCGACTAGAACCCCACCACGGAGTCACGGAGACACGGAGGAAGCCGTTCATTGTTTCTCCGTGCCTCCGTGTCTCCGTGGTAGGTTTTCGTCATGCTTCAGGAGTTCCGCGTACCCGTCGACGATGCCGGCAAGCGCCTCGACCAGTTCCTGGTGGCGCAGCTGCCCGACACCAGCCGCGCCCGGGTGCAGCAGCTGATCGAGCAGAAGAAGGTGGAGGTGGATGGACACGCCCCCAAGGCGTCGCTGCGGCTGCGCGGCGGCGAGGTGGTCACCGTCCGCGGCGAGGTGCGCCTGCCGCCGCTACGCGCCACGGCCGAGGACATCCCTCTGGACGTGGTGTACGAGGACGATCAACTCGCCGTCATCAACAAGCCCGCCGGGATGATGGTGCATGCCGGCGCCGGCGCCCACCACGAGGCGCGCAACCGCGGCACCCTGGTGAACGCTCTGCTACACCGCTTCGCCGCTCTCTCCGGGGTGGGTGGCGAGCTGCGGCCCGGAATCGTCCACCGTCTGGACAAGAACACCAGCGGGCTGGTGGTGGTGGCGAAGACCGACTCGGCCCACCGCAAGCTGGCGCGCCAGTTCGCCGGCCGGCAGGTGAAGAAACTGTACCTGGCGCTGGTGCACGGCTGGCCGCGGCAGGAGCGCGGCACCATCGACGCCGCCATCAGCCGCGACCTGGTCCGGCGCACCCGCATGACCACCCGCCGCGGCGCAGGCCGCGCTGCCATCAGCCACTATCGCGTGGTCGAGCGGGTGGACTCGGCCTATGGCCGATTCGCGCTATTGGAAGTGACGATCGAAACCGGGCGCACCCACCAGATCCGAGTGCACCTTTCGTCCATCGGCCATGCGGTCGTGGGCGACACCCTGTACGGCGCGCCCCGGGAGCTGCACGCGCGCGTTAAATCGCTACCCGCCGCCGTCCTGGAAAGAAACTATTTGCATGCTGCTGCCATCGAACTTATACATCCGACTACTGGCAAGCAGTTGGCGTTTTCGCGGCCGTTACCGGAGGACCTGGCCGGATTCCTGGACCGGCTCCGGTCGGCCCGGTTTGAACAGCAGCTATAATGGACGCACGCATGAAAACTCTTCTTATCCTCGGTCTGCTCGCGGCACTGGTGTACCCGATCACGGCGCAGGAACCCGCCGCCGCAGCGGCGCCCGCTCCCGTCCAGCAGGCGGCAGGGGCCGCCGGCGAAGACAAGCCCGAGGGCGTCACCACCATCCGCAAGGTGGTCAACGAGGTGAACGTGATCTTCACCGTCACCGACAAGCGCGGACGCTTCATCAAGGACCTGAAATCGAACGACTTCAAGGTGCTCGACGACAACAGGCCGCCGCAGTCGGTGGTCGGCTTCCGCAGCGAGACCGACCTGCCGCTGCGGGTCGGCCTGCTGATCGACGCCTCCAACTCCATCGCCCTGCGCTTCCGCTTCGAGCAGGAAGCCGCGATCGAGTTCCTCAACCAGATCGTCCGTCCCAAGTCCGACCAGGCCTTCGTGCTCGGCTTCGACGTCACCGCCGAAGTCACACAGGATTTCACCGACAACACCGAGCTGCTGTCGAAGGGCATCCGCATGCTGCGTCCCGGGGGCGGCACCGCGCTGTACGACGCCATCTACTTCGCCTCGCGGGACAAGCTGATGAAGGCCACCGCCGACCGGCCGGTGCGCCGCGCCATCATCCTGCTGAGCGACGGCGACGACAACCAGAGCCGCGTCACCCGCGAGGAAGCCATCGAGATGGCCCAGCGCGCCGAAGTGATCGTGTACGCCATCTCCACCAACACCAGCAACCTCAAGGGACGCGGCGACAAGACCCTGGAGCGCATCGCCGAGGCCACCGGCGGCCGCGCCTTCTTCCCCTTCAAGATCGAGGACGTCTCCAACTCCTTCGCCGAGATCCAGGAGGAGCTGCGCTCGCAGTACGCCCTGGCCTACAAGCCCGCCAACTTCCTCGCCGACGGCCGCTTCCGCTCCATCGGCATCCAGACCGACAACAAGAAGTACCGGGTGCGAGCGCGCAAGGGATACTTCGCACCGCGGCAGTGATCCTGGATCGGGAAATCTGGGAATCGGGGAATCCCCCATTACTTTTCCGCCGCGTAGTACCCCTTGCGGCTCTGGATGTAATACCCCTGCTTGCTCTTGATCTCGACCTTGCGGAAAGAGCCGTCCTTGGTCGCATTGGTGGGGGTGTAGCCGATGCTGTACTGAGCGCGCAGCTCGGCGCCGATCTCGTCGAAGGCCTTGCGTAGCTTCTCCGCGTCGTCGCCGACCTCGATCAGCCGGCCGCCGGTCTGCTCCGTCAGCTTCTTCATGTCGTCATCGCCGCCGTAGCCCCCGAAGTCGTAGGCGCCGCGGTCGAAAACCAGGATCGTGTAGCAGATGGCGTCGGCCTTCTGCGCGGCCTCGATGGCATCGCGCAGCTTCATCTTGCTGCCCTGGTCCTGTCCGTCGGTGAACAGGATCATGGCCTTGCGTCCGACCTCGTTGCGCAGCTTTTCCTGGGAAGCCAGGTACACGGCATCAAACAGCAACGTGCCCCGCGCCGTCTGCTGGGGAAAGGGGCCGCCGCCCGCGCCCGGCATACCGCCGATCTTGCCGCCCACGTTCACCTTCACGTCCTTGAAAGATTCCCGCAGTTGCCGCACGTCGCTGGTGAAGTCCTGCAGCAGTTCGACCTGCACGTCGAAGCTGATGACGAATGCCAGGTCCTTGGCGGTCATCAGTTCGCGCAGGAATGCACCTCCGATCTGCTTCTGCATGTCGAGCACGTGCCGCTGGCTACCGCTGGTGTCGAAGAGGATCCCGAGGGTGAGCGGCAGGTTGGTCTCGGCGGTGAAGTACTTGATGGTCTGCGGCTTGCCGTCCTCGAAGACCTCGAAGCCGTCCTTGGTCAGGTTGGGGACCAGGGCGCCGTTCTTCTTGGTCTTGACGTTGAAGAGCAGGTTGACGACGTTGACGGCGACCTTGAACGTCTCCACCGCCTGGTCTTCGTCCTGCGGCTTGGGTTCCTGCGCCGCCGAGGGCGCGCACAGCGCCGCCAGCAGCAGCATCGACACCACGGTTTTGCATCCGGGGACAGCGGAGACGAATCGCATAAGGGCAGCCTTTTGTATAATCTTAGATGCCGCAGCTTGCGATGGCGTCTAAATTCGTTGTAGGGGGCGGCCGCAGTGTGGGGAGAGGTACTCATGTTTCGCAGATCGGCCTGGGTTAGCGCTCTGATCGTGGTTTGGGCCTTCGCCGCCGTGGCGCAGGAGATTCCGGACGCGCCTTCGGCCACCCGCCCGCAGCAGCCGCCGGCCCCCGCCACGGGACCGCAGACGCCTCCCACGGTCACCGCCGGCCCGCGTCCCACCGGCGAACCGCGCACCGACGACGCCGGCACGGTGACTCCTGGCGGTGGTCCCGGGGCCCCGCCCGCCGGCGATACCAACGACACGCGAGGCGAGCTCGGATTCATCATCCGCAAGGAAGTGAACCAGGTGGTCATTCCGGTGACTGTCCGCGGCGACAACGGCCGCCTGGTGGAAGGCCTGCTGCGCCGCGATTTCTCGGTGCTGGAGAACGGCGAGGAGCAGAAGATCAACTTCTTCACCAGCGATCCCTTCCCGCTCTCCGCCGCCATCGTCCTCGACCTGGGCATGTCCGACATGGCCATGCAGAAGATCAACCAGACGCTGGGGTCGCTGGCCGGCGCCTTCAGCGAGTTCGACGAGGTCGGCTTCTACACCTTCGGCAGCACGGTGGACCGCAAGCTGGACTTCAGCGGTATGAGCGACCGGCTGTACACCACCATGCGCCGCCTGAAGCACAAGGGCCGCACCGGCGGGGTGCCGGTCACCAGCGGCCCCATGGCCTCGGGCCCGACGGTCAACGGACGGCCCATCGATCCGGGCCGGTCTACGGTGGTCACGCCGCCGCGCGAGTCGAGCGTACTGAACGACGCCATCCTGCGCGCCGCCTTGGACCTCTCCAAGCGCGACCGCACCCGGCGCAAGATCATCATCGTGGTCAGCGAGGGCCGCGAGGAGGGCAGCCGCGCCTCCTATGCCGAAGTGCGCAAGGTCCTGCTCTCCAACGAGATCACGGTTTATGCCGTGGGCGTGGGCGAGGCCGCTTTGCCGGTCTATCGCCGCCTGGAGACCATCAAGCTGCCCGGCCTGCCCTACGGCAACATCCTGCCCAAGTATGCCGACGTGACCGGCGGGCAGGTGTTCGCCGAGTTCAGCCGCGACGCCATCGAGCGCGCCTACGCCCACGCCACCCAGGTGGCGCGCAACCAGTACACCCTGGGCTACATCGCCCGCTCCGGCGGCGCCGGCAACTACCGCGAGATCGAGGTGCAGGTGCACCGCGGCGGCCTGAAGGTGAAGTCCAAGGCGGGCTATTATCCGCTGCCTCCGACCTCCGGCACCGGGCAGGTGGTGGCGCGCTGACCCGCCTTTCATGCGGGTGCGGCACAATCTCCGCTTGCCGCCCTACCCGCTGTGATATAAAAAGCAGGAGCTTCCAAGCAGTTCGATCCCCCGCGCGCGGTTCCGGCCCCCCAACAGTCGCGCGCGCTGAACTGAGGACAGGGTCTTGAGTTTCATCAATTTCGCCGCGCGCGAAATCAATTGCAAAATCGTCTACTACGGCCCCGGCTTGGGCGGCAAGACCACCAATCTCCAGGTGGTCTTCGACAAGACCGCCGACAAGCAGAAGGGCAAGATGATCTCGCTGGCCACCGAGACCGACCGCACCCTGTTCTTCGATTTCCTGC
>CAYTPH010000172.1:0-6371 GCA_964439635.1 uncultured Terriglobales bacterium | reverse complement strand
TTGGGATCCTTTCCGTGAGCTGAACACCCTGCAGCGCGAGATGAACCGCCTGTTCCAGGACTACAGCCGCACGGGCGAGACCGAACTGGCCACCACCGCCTTCGCGCCCCCGGTGGACATCTACGAGGACGAGCACGCCATCACCCTCAAGATGGAGGTCCCCGGCGTAGACCAGAAGGACATCGACATCCAGGTGGAGAACAACACCCTCACCGTGCGCGGCGAACGCAAGTTCGAGAAGGAGGAGAAGGAGGAGAACTTCCACCGCATCGAGCGCCGCTACGGCAGCTTCTGCCGCAGCTTCACCCTGCCGCAGACGGTGAACACCGAGGACGTCAGCGCCGACTACGACAACGGCGTCCTGAAGGTCCGCCTGGGCAAGCGCGCCGAGGCCAAGCCCAAGCAGATCAAGATCGGCATCGGCGGCAAGCAGCTCGAGGGCAAGGGCAGGGCGGCGTAAGAAGACGGCGCTTCCGCGCCGAAGGATCTCGCGTGCACTCGGGCGAGAAACAACCGGCCTGAACAGCTCACCACGGATTGCCACGGAAGTTACGGATCAAGAACTTACGAAGTAACATCCGTGTGGATCCGTGGTGAGTCTTCTCTGCGACCTCCGCGGCGGGTCTCTCTGCGCCCTCCGCGGTCTAGTCTTTCAAGCCAGGTCGAACAAGAGGACCTCGGAATCGGAGCCTGCCTTGATCGTCAGCTTCGACTCCTCGCTCGCGCCCGCGCCGTCGCCCTCGCCGAGCTTCTTCCCGTTCAACTCCACCGAGCCTCGCGCCACCTGCAGCCAGGCGTGCCGCCCGGACCCTAGCTGGTGCTCCACCTGCTCGCCCGGTTTCAGCAGCGACACGTATAGCGCCGCGTCCTGGTGGATCTTCACCGAGCCCTCGCGTCCATCGCGCGACGCGATCACCCGCAGCCGTCCCTGCTTTTCCTCCGCCGGGAACTGCTTCTGCTCGTAGCTCGGCTCCAGCCCCTTGGCCTCCGGGAAGATCCAGATCTGGTACAGGTGCACCGGCTCGGTCTTCGACGGGTTGGCCTCCGAGTGCTGGATGCCGCGCCCGGCGCTCATCCGCTGCCCATCGCCCGGCCGAATGACGGACCCCGTCCCCAGGCTGTCGCGGTGCTCCAGCGCCCCCTCCAGGACGTAGGTGATGATCTCCATGTCGCGGTGGGGGTGGGTGGGGAAGCCGCGCCCGGGCTGCACCCAGTCTTCGTTGATCACCCGCGGGGTGCGGAAGTGGGTCCACTTGGGGTCGTAGTAGGTATCGAAAGAAAAGGTGTGGCGGGTGTTCAGCCATCCGAAGTCGCCGCCGCCGCGCTCCTGGCTGGGCCGTACCGTGATCATGGTCTTGCCTCCCGGACATTGGATGACACATCGATGTCCGTCGATTCAAGATGTCGCCCAGCTCCCACAAGCAGACCGCTTGAACTTCAGCTCCGCGGATACGCGCGGGAGTGAAGTTACTTCTTCTTTTCCGCCTTCTTCTCGCCCGTTTCTTTCGGCTTGGACGCCGCGGAATCCCCGTCGCCGGAGGCGCTCGGGGCCGGCCCCTTCTTGGCGTAGTCGGTCACGTACCAGCCCGAGCCCTTGAACTGCACCGCGGGCGCCGACAGCAGCCGCTCCACCGCCCCTTTGCACTGCGGGCACTTCCTCACCTCGGGGTCGGAGAACTTCTGGATCTGCTCGAAGACGAACCCGCATTTCTTGCACTGGTACTCGTAGAGCGGCACGGCTGGTCACCCCGGTGGTCGTTGGGATTGTAGGGTGGGCCCCGAACCCCGGTCAATTTGCCGCCGCTCCGTTGCTTTGCACTCCGTCCGGGGTTAGACTTCCTGCCGCCATGAGCCGGGACGGAGACCAGTCCGCGTCCGCCGGCGCCGCCGCCATTCCCCGCGGCCCCGTGCTCTACGTCGTGGCCACCCCCATCGGCAACCTCGAGGACATCACCCTGCGCGCCCTGCGCGTGCTCAAGGAAGTGGACCTGATCGCCTGCGAGGACACCCGCCAGACCGGCAAGCTGCTCGCCCACTACGGCATCGCCACCCGCACCGTCAGCTACCACGAGCACAACGAGATGACCCGCGCCGCCGAGCTCATCGTACGCGCCGAGGAGGGCACCCGCATCGCTCTGGTCTCCGACGCCGGCATGCCCGGCATCTCCGACCCCGGCTACCGCCTCATCACCCTGGCCATCCGCCACCACATTCCCGTGGTGCCCATCCCGGGCGCCTCCGCCTTCGTCGCCGCCCTGGCCGCCAGCGGCCTGCCCACCGACTCCTTCCGCTTCGGCGGCTTCCTGCCCGCCAAGCAGGGCCAGCGCCGCGACGAGCTGGAGAAGGTCCGCAACGCCCCCCGCACCCAGATCTTCTACGAAGCGCCCCACCGCATCGTCGAGACCCTGGAGGACATCGTCGCCATCCTCGGCCCGGCGCGCCATGTCGTCGTCGCCCGCGAGGTCACCAAGCTGCACGAGGAGTTCCTGCGCGGCCGCGCCGACCAGGTCCTCGACGCGCTCCGCCGCCGCGGCGACATCAAGGGCGAGATCACCCTCCTGATCGACAAGCCCACCGAGCTCGAAGCCATGCCCGCTCCCGCCCCCGGCAAGTCCCTCCGCGCCCGCGTGGACGAGGTCATGGCCGAAAAGCAGCTCGACGAGAAGGCCGCCCTCAAGCAGGTGGCCAAAGAGCGGGGCGTCTCCAAGTCCGAGGCTTACCGCGAGCTCCAGCGCAGCCGCCGGTAACCACCCTCAAGAGCTCACCACGGATTGCCACGGATTGCCACGGAGTCTCACGGACTAACTCCACCGAATCCGTGTTGATCCGTGGCGATCCGTGGTAAGCAGTTGGGTTTTGTGGCGCTTTCCCGAATTGCTGATTGCTGATTGCTGACTGCTGGTTCATAATCCGCGCGATGCCACCCGTCCTCGAGCACTTCCACACCTACTTCCTGTTCCCGTTCTCCATCGACAAGGAAGTGGTGAACCGCTCGCACCGCGACATCTGGAAGAAGCACACCTACTGGATGGCGGGCCTGGACGAGTGGATCTCCAACCACGACGGCCGCGATGGCCACCCGCTCTCCGTCCTGGGCTCCTGGCGCCGCGCCGCCTACACCCAGTTCGATATGGATTCCGCCGCCTACCAGGACATGGTCTTCTTCCATCCCTTCGTCCGCCGCATCTTCTTCGACACCGTGGACCAGCGCCTCGCCAACCAGGGCGAGTTCCTGCTCCGCTGCTACCGCATCCCCCTCGAGGGCAAGCGGGTCTGGCTCACCGGCGAGTCGGCCCGCGGCCGCTCCGCCCGCATCGAGGTCACCGACCTCCGCCTGTTCCTCTTCGCCAACGGCATCGGCATCCTGTCCCTCGGGGTCGAGGCCGACAACATCCCCGTCTCCCAGGCCCTGTGGATCAACGAGATGCTGCGCAAAGTCTATCCCTCCAGCGGGCGCGCCGGGCGCGAGGGTCGCTCCTGCTCGCGCATGGCCCTCTCCTGCCAGGTCGGCGACCAGGAGCAGTTGATCGTCGAGGAGTGTTTCGACACCGGCGCCATGGTCGGCTTCCAGCCACCGCTCTCCCGCCTGATCGCCGCCCTGCTTTACTTCCTCGACTACGCCGCCCGCGAGTACGAGCAGGTGCTCGACGAGCGCATGATCGTCTACTCCTACCTGTCCTTCGATCCTGCCAGCCTGCCTCCCGGCTACGGCCGATCGGAGGACTACCTGGTCCTGCTCACCCGCTTCCTCTACGTGGACCAGGACGGCCCTGGCTTCCGCTACGATCCCACCTTCACCCGCGAGCAACTCAAGAAGCACCTCTACACCCGCTGGGCCCACGAGGGCACGTACTACGGCTTCACCAGCTACAGCTCCATCGCCGCCTGCCTCGGCCAGAGCGACCGCGGCGACCACAGCGCCAAGGAGGGCTTCCTCATCCACCGCATGTTCGACAGCCGCTACTACACCATGGCCATTGTGGCCCTGTTCTACCGCGCCACCCTGCTCGACTTCGCAGAGAAGACCGCGCTCGTCTCCAAGCGCCTCTACCTCGACCAGGAGCACGGCACCATCGCCCCCGCCAATCTGGAGCTGGCCAATTCGCTGCGCCTCGAGTTCCTGCACTTTTCCAACTACTGGTACTTCGAGGAGCTGGCCAACAAGGACGAGGAGAGCGAGCACTTCAAGATGCAGTGCGGCGCCTACGAAGTCCGCGACACCAAGTCCGAGGTCGAGGAGGAGATCGACAAGCTCAACGCCACCCTCCACACCTACAACCAGAAGCGCTCCACCGACGCCGTCAACCGCCTGGCGGTCATGAGCCTGATCCTGGGCGCCGGCGCCGTGGTCACCGGCTTTTTCGGCATGAACTTCGGCCGCGAGTTCGCCCAGATCTTCTTCGAGCCCCTGCACCCCAATCTGGGACACTACGGCGCCATCGCCTTCGTGGTCTTCTTCTCCGTGGCCGCGCTCGCCTTCGCCGGCTACCTCATCGCCGTGAACTGGAGCGACTACCGCCAGATCGTCCGCACCCAGCGCGAGCAGCCCCGCTCCAGCCTCAAGCTCGACGAGTTCCCCCCGCCTCCCCCTCCCAGGAAATCTCGCTCCGCCGCCAACTAGACCAACCTCCCCTGCCTGTCATCCTGAACGAGGGCCGCGTTCTTTGCGGCCCGAGTGAAGGACCCCTCGGGTTCCTCACGGCGCCCGATCAGCATGCAGGCACTTCGGGTCTGACCTCGAAATCCGTGAACATCCGTGTGCATCCGTGGCCGTCTTTCTCCGCGTCCTCCGCGTGAGTTCTCCGCGCCCTCCGCGGTTTCGTCTTTTCGCGTGCCTCCAAAAAGAAAACGCCGGGGATCTCTCCCCGGCTCCTCACATCTCTTTCTTTATCGGCGCGAGCGCATCACTGGCGGCCGCACCGGCCCGCCTTTGTAGTCCTTGGGCATCACCACCACGTACCGGTGCCCGCGCTCGTCGGTCTGGCTCTCGGTCTTGAGCGTGGGGTGGTCCTTCATCGCCAGGTGGACGATCCTCCGCTCCCGCGCCGACATGGGGCTGAAGGGATACGGCACTCCCGTCTTGGCCACCTTCTCCGCCGCCACCTGCGCCGCCAGCCGAAGTTCTTCCAGCCGCATGGCCTTGTAATTCTTGCAGTCGAAGCTGACCTTCTCGTGTTCCTCGCTCTCCAGCCGCAGCGTCTTCACCGCCACGTGCTCCAGCGAGCGCAGCAGCTCCGCCCCGCGCTCCAGCAGCAGCGCCGAGTCCGGCCCCGCGAAATCCACCAGGAGGTCCGGCTTCTCCCAGTCGCGGTCCTCTGCCATCGGCGGGTTCACCGTGATGCGGTACTTCAGGTGGAAGCCACCGTTGTGCAGAACTTCCTTCAGCAGAGCATCGATCCGCTTCGCCGCCGCCACTTTGTCTTCGATGGGCATGAGAACCTGGAATTATACGGAACTGACTCCTGACTACCGACTCCTGACTACTGTTTCCTTTTCCGCGCCGCCTTCTCCAGCGTCTCCCGCATCTCCTGCCCGAACTTGGTGTTATTCATCCACACCTGCTGCACGATCATGATGACGTTGCTCATCACCCAGTACACGCCCAATCCGGCGGCCAGGTTCAGCGAGATGAAGCCGATCATCGCCGGCATCATCACCATCATCATTCTCTGCTGCACCGGGTCCATGCCCGCCTGCGGCGTGATCTTCTGCACCCAGTACATGCTCCCGGTGATCAGGATGGGCAGCAGGTAGATGGGGTCCGGCGACGACAGGTCCCGCACCCACAGCCAGGGCGCGTGCCGCAGCTCGATGGCCACCCCCAGCATGGAGTAGAACGCCACCAGGAAGGGGAACTGCAGCAGCATGGGCAGGCATCCCCCCACCGGGTTCACGTTGTGCTGCTTGTAGAGCGCGGAGATCTCCTTCTGCATCTCCTGCTTGCGCGGGTCGTTGAACTTGTACTGCTTGTACTTCTCGTTGATGGCCTTGATCTGTGGCTGCAGCTTGGCCATCTTCATGGTCGACTTCATGCTCGACAGCCGCAGCGGGAACAGGGCCACGCTGATGATCACCGTCAGGATGATGATGGCCCAGCCCCAGTTCGCCACCCAGTGGTCGTGCGTCCACTTCAGCCACAGGAACAGAGGCTTGGCGATGAACCCGAACCACTTGCCGAAGTCCACCAGCCCGCTCAGGTCGGGTCCGTGATACTCGCCTTCGCCGCCCGGGTTCGTCCCTCCGCGCTCCGCCTTGGTCAGCGAGGCGTGCACCTCGTTCAGCACGTCCAGGTTCTTCGGGCCGGCGAACAGCCGGGCCACGGTCGTTCCGCCCGGATTCCCCACCGCCGCCCCGATCACCTCCGCCGGCGC
>CAYTPH010000171.1:0-6379 GCA_964439635.1 uncultured Terriglobales bacterium | reverse complement strand
AGCTGAATACGCGCATCCAGAGCATCCTGGACCAGCACACCGCGCCCTGGGGCGTGAAGGTGGTGAACGTCGAGGTGAAGCAGGTGGACCTGCCGGAGTCGATGCTGCGCGCCATGGCGCGGCAGGCGGAGGCGGAGCGCGAGCGGCGCTCGAAGATCATCCATGCCGAGGGCGAGTTTGCGGCGGCGCAGCGGCTGGCGGACGCGGCGCACGTGATGCAGACCGAGCCCATCACGCTGCAACTGCGCTACCTGCAGACCCTGACGGAGATCGGAGTGGAGAAGAACACCACCATCGTCTTCCCGCTCCCCATCGATATCGTCCAGAATCTGTCGAAACTGCTGGAAAAGGCGGGCCAGCCGGCCAAGCCGTAGCCAGCGGGAGAAGGGGCCATGACAGAAGACCCGGAAGTGGAGGTCACCTTGGGCACAGGACGCTTGCTGGGACTGTTCTTCGGGATGGTGGTGGTGTGCGCCATCTTCTTCGGGCTGGGCTATTCGCTGGGCCGGAACTCGGCCGCGCCGGCGCCGGCGGTGGCGCAAGCGGCTCCGGCACAGCCTGCGGCCGCGGAGGAGAAGCCGTCAGCGGCGATCCCGGTTCCGGAAGCCACAGAGGCGCCGGTAGAGACGCCGTCGCAGGACTCGCTGACCTTTTACAAATCGGTCGAGAAGAAGGACGCGGAGGCGAAACTGACGCCGGCGGAGGAGGCCGCCCCAAAGAAGAAGGCGGCGCCCGAACCCCGTCCCATGGGCGGCTACGTCGTCCAGGTAGCGGCCGTCACCAAGCAGGAGGACGCGGAGGCTCTGGTGAACGCACTTCGCAAGAAGAGTTATCCGGTGTTCCTGGCGAGTACGACCGGAGACAGTTTCTATCGCGTCCAGGTCGGCCCCTTCCCCGACCAGAACGAAGCCAGGGCGATGAAGGACCGGCTGGCAGCGGACGGGTATAACGCGATCCTGAAGAAGTGAACCCCGTCCCGATCTCAGATTCCTAACATCTGAGATCTGAAATCAATCCGTGTCGAACCTCTGCTCTCGCCACGGGTCTCCGTACATGTGATACCCGTTCTGCTCCCAGAATCCCGCGGTGTCGTGGTCGAGGAACTCGAGGCCGCGGACCCACTTCACGGATTTCCACGCGTACAGATGCGGCACGATGAGCCGCAGGGGAAAGCCGTGGTCGGCGGTGAGCGGCTGGCCGTCGTGATGGGTGGCCAGCAGGACGTCGTCGCGGTCCAGGTCGGCCAGGGGCACGTTGGCGGTGAAGCCCTGCTCGGCGTGGACCAGGACGTGGGAGGCGGCGGGCTTGGGGCGGGCAAGCTCCAGGATCTCGCGGAGGGCGACCCCGTCCCAGCGATTGTCGAAGCGGCTCCAGCGGGTGACGCAATGGAAGTCGCTGGTGCGCTGGATGCGCGGCAGCTTGCCAAACTCCTCCCAGGTGAGCCGCAGCGGTTGCTCGACCATGCCGAAGACCTTGAAGTCCCAGCCGGCAGCGTCGAAGCGCGGGACGGAGCCGTAGTGGAGCACCGGCCACTTCAAGGTGAGTGCCTGGCCCGGGGGCAGGCGGCCCTCCTGCTGCATCCTGCGCTCGAGTTGTTTGCGCTCGTCTCCTGAAAACATAGCTTTTCGCTCCTACCGTAGGATTCCAGGCGGGCGCGGAAGTTTCGCCGAATTGCCGCAGCCCGCCGCCGAGTGGTATAGATGAAGCTCGATGAAACGCTCCGACGAGAAGCTGGGGCGGGCCCTGGCAGCCGTTGCCGACCCCCGGCGGCGGGAGATCCTGCGGGTCTTGCGGGCCGGAGGCGAGAACGGCAAGGCCCTGTGCGCCGGCGAGATCGAGCAGCGACTGAAGCTGTCGCAACCCACTATCTCGCACCACATGGGCGTGCTCTGCGAGGCGGGATTGGTGAGCGGGAAGAAGCAGGGCCACTTCGTGCGCTACCAGAGGGAGGAAAAGGCATTGCGGGAGCTGGCGGAGACGCTAAAACGGAACCTGTAGAGAAGAATCGGCCCTTACGGGCCGACGCCGCGGGTCGAAGACCCGCGGCCACACCTTCCCGGCATCAGCGGGAGACCTGGTTGAACAACTCGGAGCCCAGCAGGGCCTGGAACTTCTGGTCGTCGGACTTGAAGCGCAGGCGCAGGTTGCTGCTCTCGTTCTCCACGTTGATGTTCTCCAGCGCGTCCTTCTCGGCGCCCTTGGCGTTCATCTTGCGGAAGAGCATGCCGGCCTTGACCAGGGACGCCAGGGTGGCGGCGGTCATGTTGTCGGCGGTCTGGACGTCGAGATCGAAGCGTACGCCGTTGTCGAAGCTCATGGTGTAGCGCGAGCCGAGGAGGCGCTTCTTCACGCTCTCGTAGTCGGCGAGGGCGGCGGCGTTACCCAGGGCGGAGCGCATCATGTTCTGCGTGCCCGTCTGGTCAAGGACGCTCCACACCGCCCCGGCACTGACGGCGTTGATCATGTCAGTGACGCCGCCGTTCGAGTTCAGGCTCTCGGAGAGGCCGTCGCGGGTGTCCAACGCGCCGCGGACCGCCGACGAATCGCCGAACAGCATGGTGAAATCGTCCAGGAAGGTCAGTTGCATGCCGTTGCCCATCGGGTAGATGAGAGCGGTGCGGTAGCGAGTGGGCCTGATCTTGGCCTTGCGCATGCGCTGCAGCACCTTGGCGCGGCCGAACTGCCCGGAGGCCAGGCCGATGATCTTCAGCGTCTTGTCCTTGCGGAACGAGGCGAAGGTCAGGTTGTCCATGTCCTTCTCGGGATTGATAGCGACCCCGCGCAGCGCGGTCTCGAACTGCTTCAGGTTCTCCGGCAGGATGCGCGCCTTCAGCGCCAGCGCCGTGGGGGAATCGTTCAGCCGGCGGTAATCCACGGAGATGATCTGCTGCACCTCGGCGGGGATGACAGAATTGGCGGCGGTCCCCAGGGTGGCGGCGTAAGCGGGAGCAGCGAGCGCAAACAGGACGACAACAGCGATCGAACGGCGGTACATAGCGCCTCGTGTGACGGGATATGGGACAAGATGCCCCGGCAGCAGAATTGGTTGTGTTGCGCGGGGCTTCCACTCAACTGTAACACCGAAACGGCGCGCGAAGTCGCGGCTTTCGGCGGGTGGCGAAACCGTAGTATCACGCCTTCAGGGCGGCGGTCTTGCGGCGGACCTCGCCGGTAAAGACCTGGTCCGTCAGCGACTCCAGGTTGATATCCACGTTGGCCAGGGCGCCCTCCAGGGCGGCGCGAGCCAGGGCGAGCGCGACGGTGAGGTCCGAGCCCATCTTGGGATTGGTGATGGGCTGGAGCCGGCGGGCGATGCGGGCGACCTCGGCGACGCGCTCGGCCACTCCGAGGGGCACGCTGGTGGCGCCCTTGAGGGCGTCGTTGACGGCGGCATCGCCGTTCGGCGAGTCCTTGGCCGCGCGGTAGGCCTTCATCACGCTGTCGTAGGAGGCGGCGTCGGCGTCGATGGCGGCCTTCAGCTCCTCGCGCAGCAGGCTGAGGCGCGCGATGGCCTCGCCCAGCTCGCGGTCGTGCTGCAGGTAAGCCTTCTTGCCGCGGGACATGCCGGCGACCATCTGGGCCAGGCCGGCGGCCATGGCGCCGGCGGCCGCCGAGGCGCTGCCACCCCCAGGGGTTGCGGTGGGCGCAGCCAGCTGCTCCACGAAGGGCTCGACGCCGGCCCGCAGGCCACCCACCGCCATCTTGCCGCCCATGATGGCGCTGAGCCTGTTCTCCAGGATCAGCGACGAGTCAAAGTTCTCCACCTGCAGGAACCACTCGGCGGCATCCTCGAGCGCCTTCTTGGGGATGAGGCCGACAATCTCGCTGGAGACCGGCGCCACGCCATAGCGGGCCGCTTCTCTCTTCACGTATTCGAAGACGCGGGCGATGGGCGTCTGCTCGAAGTCGGTAAGGTTCATGGAGACCTGGGCCATGCCGCGCACCAGGAAGCCGGCCCCCTTCACGAAGCGAAGCCCGCCGGAGGAGAAGCGCACCGCCTTGGCAATCTTCTTGGCGATCTCCACGTCTGGCGTGTTGAGGAAGACGTTGTAGGCGATGAGGAACTTGCGGGCGCCGACGACGGTGCAGCCTGCCGTGGGATGGACGCGGCACTCGCCTACGTCAGGCTTGCGGGCGGGGTTGGTGGCGATCTCATCGCGGATGCCCTCGAACTGCCCGCGGCGGATGTTCTCCAGGTTGGTGCGCTCGGGAGTGGCCGCCGCGGCCTCGTAGAAATACACCGGGACCTGGTAGCGCTTCCAGACATCCTCCCCCACCTTGCGGGCGATGGTGACGCAATCGTCGAGGGTGACGCCCTCGATGGGGATGAAGGGCACCACGTCGGCAGCGCCCATGCGTGGGTGCGCGCCCTGGTGCTGGGTGAGGTCGATGAGTTCGGCGGCCTTGCCCACGCCCCGGATGGCGGCCTCAGCGATGGCTTCCCGGTCGCCCACAAGCGTAATCACACAGCGGTTGTGGTCGGCGTCCATCTCGCGATCGAGCAGCCAGACGCCGGGGACCTTCATGGCTTCGACGATGGCGTCGACCTTGGCCTTGTCGCGGCCTTCGGAGAAATTAGGGACGCATTCTACGAGCGTGGACATAAGAGTGCCTCTGGAGGTTGAAAACACTTGAGCATAGCGGGTGCGGTCGCCAGCCGCAAGAAGGAGAAAACCTCACCACAAAGGGCACAAAGGCCGACACGAAGGACACAAAGGAAGCGCTACCTGAACCAGCTATAACCCACGCCGAACTGGATGGTGTTGATGCCGGGATTGGGGGTGGCCAGGCCGGCGTTGGAGATGTGGCGGTACCTGGCGGAAAGGGTGATGGCGCGGTCCGCGCGGTTGAAGATGTGCAGACCAAAGCCGACCTGTGGGGTGAAGTTCACCTTGGAGGTCCCGAAGGGGATCTGGTCGGCACTGAAGAGCAGGCCCCCGCCCAGCTCGAAGTATGGTCGCACCCTGCTGGAGGCGAGGAAGTTCCACTTGGCGATCCCGGGGTTGACGCCGAAGGCGTAGGTGGTGGTGCGGCCCGTGGGTGTCGGCTGGAAGACGAGTTCGACAGGGACCACGTCCGCCGCCCATTCCAGATTGCCGCGCAGGAAGCCGGGGCCATGCTCGCCGGTCAGCACCTTGCCGAAACGGAATCCGGTGCTCCAGGTGTGCACGTTTTCGACACCGCCGAGCACTCCCACCGCGCCGGCAGACCACACCCCAAGTTCCCAATCGCCTTTCTGTAACGGCTTCGAGGGGCTTGCCTGGGCCATCGCGAACGAGGCACACAAAACCACCATGACGGCCAGTCTCATGGCACCCTCCCACGATTAGGGCTCAACAGACGATGGGATGAAGTTAACAGCATCTGGCGGTCCCGGCGATAGCAAACTTGAGGCAGCAAAGAAGGCCGCCCGCGGGCGGCCTTGGGGGACGATACCGGCTAACTGGCGACTTCGGCCAGTTGTTTCTCGTCAATATCGAAGTTGGAGTAGACGTGCTGCACGTCGTCGTGGTCCTCGAGGGCTTCGATCAGGCGGATCATGGTGTTGGCCTGCTGGCCTTCGAGCTTGATGTAGGTCTGGGGGAGCATGGCCACTTCCGAGGCCGCGACCGGCAGGTTGGCCTTCTTCACCGCCTCCAGCACGGGCTCGTAGCCGTGGGGATCGGTGATGACCTCCCAGTTCTCGCCGTCATCGCGCAAGTCCTCGCCGCCGTTCTCCAGGACGATGTTCATCAGGTCGTCCTCTTTGGCGGCGGACTTGGGCACCACGATGCTGCCCTTCTTGTGGAACATATACGACACCGAGCCGGCCTCGCCCATGTTGCCGCCGTTCTTGGTGAGCGCATGGCGGATCTCGCTGACGGTGCGGTTGCGGTTGTCGCTGGAGATCTCGATGAGCAGGGCGACGCCGCCGGGGCCGTAGCCCTCCAGGGTGAACTCCTCGTAGCTGACGCCAGGGAGCTCGCCGGTACCGCGCTGGATGGCGCGCTTGATGTTGTCGGCGGGCATGTTCTCCGCCTTGGCGGCCGCCACGGCGGTGCGCAGGCGGGGGTTCTTCTCAGGGTCGCCGCCCGACTTCGCCGCCATGGTGATCTCCTTGATCAGGCGGGTGAAGATCTTGCCGCGCTTGGCGTCCAGGGCGCCCTTCTTGTGCTTGATGGTGGCCCATTTGGAATGGCCGGACATATGAGCTTCCTCTCGGAAAGAGATTCGTCGTCGCCGCGGAGGGACGGTAACCCTATGAAGGCAAACGCAGATTATAGCAGCCGGGGGTCGCCCCTCGCCACCCGGCGGTTCGATGATAGGATGCCGGAGTGCGCTGGCTGGAACGCCTTGTCGGCAGCCCGGACCGCCCGCCGGATTGGAAGAGCCGGCCGGT
>CAYTPH010000170.1:0-6390 GCA_964439635.1 uncultured Terriglobales bacterium | reverse complement strand
TGTCGTCCACGGTGATGGTCTTGGGCACGCCCTCGATCAGGTTGCGGCCCTTGATCTCCATGGTGAGCGGCTTGTCCAACGGGTAGGCGCTGCCGATCTCCATCTTGATCTGCTCGGCGGTGCGCTCGCCGATGAGCAGGTTGTACTTGCGCTTGAGGTAATTCATGATGGCTTCGTCCATCTGGTTGCCGGCCATGCGCACCGACCGGGAGTAGACGATGCCGCTCAGGCTGATAACGGCGATGTCGGTGGTGCCGCCGCCGATGTCCACCACCATGTTGCCGCTGGGCTCGGTGATGGGCAGGCCGGCGCCGATGGCGGCCACCATGGCCTGCTCCACCAGGTGGACCTCGCTGGCCTTGGCGCGGTAGGCGGAATCCATGACCGCCCGCTTCTCCACCTGGGTGATCTCCGAGGGCACGCCGATGACGATGCGCGGATGCACCAGCATCTTGCGGTTGTGCGCCTTCTGGATGAAGTAGTTGAGCATCTTCTCGGTGACCTTGAAGTCGGCGATGACGCCGTCCTTCATGGGCTTGATGGCCACGATGTTGCCGGGGGTGCGGCCCAGCATCTCCTTGGCTTCCTTGCCCACCGCCTCCACCTCGCCGGTGTTCTTGTTGATGGCGACGATGGAAGGCTCGTTCACCACGATGCCTTTGCCCTTCGCGTAGACCAGGGTGTTGGCGGTGCCCAGGTCGATGGCCAGGTCGCTGGAGAACATGCTGAAGAGCGACCGCAGGTTGGTGAGCCGCGAAGAGCCGTTAAAACCGTTCGATGACATGCTTACTTCTCTCTCTCCGTGGACAGCTTTGTCCAGTAACTAAAGTGGTTGCACGGGCGGAGCGCCGGGGGCCCTCGCGGCTGGGTGGGGAACGAGGCGCTGCACGGGCTATTGTACTGCCTCCGCGGGCCGCCGACCGGACCCCGGAGCCTATTGGATCACGACCTTCTTCTGCTGCGTGCTGACCCCTCCCTTGGCGTTCTGGGCGGTCACGGTGATGACGTTCTCGCCGTTGGGCATGGGCGGGGTGAAGTAGTGGAACGTTCCGTCCTGGGCGATGACCGGCACCTCCTCGCCATTCACCATGACGCGGGCGCTGGGCTCGGTCTTGCCTTTCACCTCGATGACGTGGCCGTGCTGGACGAAGGGCTGTAACTCCAGGGCCAGGCTGACGTCCTCCACCCCCTTGGGGATGATGGTGAAGCGGTTCTTCTCGCTCTCCACCGAGTTCTTGCCCTTTTCGTCCACCGACTGCACCGTCCAGTAATAGGCGCCCTCGCCCAGGCCGGGCACGTTCACGTCCGTCTCCCCCAGCCGCCGGTCATACACCAGGGAAGAAAAGTAGGGGTTGCGCGAGATGCGCAGGTGGTAGCCGCGGGTGTTGGGCACCGGCGTCCAGGAGAAAGCGATGGTCTTCCCCGGACCGGAGCTGAAAATGGGCATCATGTTGGCCGGGGTGATGAGCGTGGGTGGGCCGATCTCCTTGGTCTTGGCCATGCTCGCCGAATCGGCTTTGAAGGTCACCTTCTCGTAATCGGTCAAGCGGACGACCTCGGAGCCGCGCTGGACCTCGCCGGAACCTTTCTTGACCAGGATCTCGTGCTGGTCGGCGCGGGGATCGTTGCGCACCTGCGCCGCGCTCTCCGGGGCCAGGGTGGCGGTGGCGCCCGCCACGATCACCGCCGAGCGCGAGCCCTGCACGTAGGTGGCGGTGGTCAGGTCCACGGTGCCGGTGGTGACCTGGACAGCCACCTGGGTCTGCTGGCGCTCGTTGGTGGAGTTCTCCTCGATGACGATCAGCGAGTCCTGCTTGACGGTGTAGCTGGTGCCGTCGGCGAAGACCACCTTGGCCATGCCCTCGGAGTCGGTCTGCACCACGTCGCCCTTCTCCAGCGGCAGCGAGTAGTCGGCCTTCATCCAGGTGTTGCTGTTCACCTTCTTCACCCGCACCGTGCCGTCGATGTTGGTGAAGTGGGCCTGCTGCGGCCCCTTGGAGCTTTGGCTGGTATCGGCCGTGCCCCAGCCCAGCTTGTCCATGGCCAGCTTGAAGTAGCTGCTGGCCTTCTGCATCCCCGCCTTGGTGGGCTCGGGGAACAGGAAGTACATGACGATCATGGCCACCACGAAGACGCCGACGACGAACAACGCCACCGACCGATAGGTGATGGTCGTCCAGGCGATGTGCATTCCTTCGGATTGTCGTGGCTTGGGCACGCGGATTACGTCAGAAGATTGTGGAATTGCGGGCAGAGTACCACAAGGGATTCTAGGTGCAAATAGGTAAATAGTCGGAGGCCGGGTTCCCGATTTGGTTAACTCCCCTCCGGGGACCGCAGCCGGTCCTGCGGCCTTCCTCCCAAGCAGGTTGCAAGCAGCGGAACATTCGTGACACACTGCGCCGAGTCGCCACCGAAAGGAAAACACACCGGCCATCCCCGACCAGCGTGGAGCATGCGAGGCAGCCATGGGTAGCAGCCCCGAACGGCCGATAGGCGAAAGCAGCGGCCTGCGGCGGCTGCTGCGCTCGGCGTTGCGCACGTCGGTGGCGCTGATGGAACGCGTTCCCACGGTGCTGTTCAGCCGCACCGTCCAGTTCGGCCTGGACGCCCTGCTCACCGCCATCGCCCTGTTCCTGGCCTACCAGCTGCGCTTCGACGGCTCGGTCCCCTACCCGCACCGCACCGTGATGTGGGCGTGGATGCTGCTGCTGCCGGTGGTGCGCCCAGCGCTGATGTGGGCCTTCGGCGGGTATGACCGTATCTGGCGGTACTTCAACCTTCATGACGCCATCGTGCTGGGGATCACCGCCCTGCCCCCGACTTTCATGATGCTGGTGGTGCGTTACGGCTTCGCCCACAAGCTGTGGGTGGCGCAGGTGCCGGCCAGCGTCATCGCCATGGAGTTCATGCTCTTCCTGGCGCTGGGGGCGGGACTGCGCAGCTTCCGGCGAATCACTTTCGAATCGGCGCGGCGCTCGGGGGCGCGCCGGCGTGCGCTGATCGTGGGAACGGAGGATTCGGTGGCGTCGGCGCTGCGGCACGTGGCGGCCCACCCCGACATGCACGTGGTGGGGGTGCTGGCGCCGGACGCGCGGCTGCACGGCATGCGCATCGGCGGCGCCTGGGTGCTGGACGAGCCCTCGGCGTTGCCCAAGCTGCTGGCGGCGCGCAGCGTGGACGTGGTGCTGATCGCCGACGCCGGCCTCGATTCCGTGGGCGAGATCGTGGCCACCGCCACCGACTTCGGAGTCGATGTCCGGCTATTGCCGTCGGCCTCCAACGTCCTGCACGGCGAAGTGCGGGTCTCCACCCCGCCCGACCCGGCGCGAGTCTTCTCCAAGGAGGCGGTGGCGGCGCAGCCGCCGCACTCCGCCGTGGTCGAGGCCTTCCACGACCGCGTGGTGCTGATCACCGGCGCCGGCGGCTCCATCGGCTCGGAGCTGGCGCGGCAGGTAGCCTCCCTGCCGGTGCGCGGCCTGGTGCTGTTCGACCAGGACGAGAACTCTATCTTCGAGATCCACAGCGAGCTTCTGGAGAGCGGCGTGGGGCTCTTCCCCCTGGTGGGCGACATCCGCGACCGCAAGCGGCTGCGGCGGGTCTTCGAGCGCCACCGCCCGCACGTGGTGCTGCACGCCGCCGCCTACAAGCACGTCCCGGTGATGGAGAACAACTGCTGCGAGGCCATCGCCAACAACGTGCTGGGGACGCGCAACGTGACGGAGATGGCCATCGAGCACGCCGCCCAGCGCTTCCTGATGATCTCCACCGACAAGGCGGTGTTTCCCACCAGCGTGATGGGAGCCAGCAAGCGGGTGGCGGAGCTGCTGGTGCAGTCGCGAGCGGCCACGTTGCGCCGCAACGGCACCCGGCTGGCGTGCGTGCGCTTCGGCAACGTGGTGGGCAGCCGCGGCTCGGTGGTGCCCATCTTCCTGCGCCAGATCGCCGCCGGCGAGCCCCTCACCATCACCGATCCCGAGATGACCCGCTACTTCATGACCATCCCCGAGGCGGTGCAGCTGGTGCTGCAGGCTTCGACCCTGGGCGAGGGCGGCGACATCTACATGCTCGACATGGGCGACCCGGTCAAGATCACCACCCTGGCGCGCAAGCTGATCGAGATGTCGGGGCTGGTGCCCGACAAGGACATCCAGATCCGCTTCGTGGGCGCGCGGCCGGGCGAGAAGCTCACCGAGAGGCTGTGGACCGACGAGGCCAAGGTGGGGCCGACCATCTTCCCCCGGGTGCTGGAGATCGAGGCGCGCCCGGTGCCAGCCAACTTCGAGGGCGCCCTGGCGCAGTTGGAGGACGCCGCCATCGCCCAGGACGAGGCGCTGGCGCGGGAGCGCCTGGAGGCCATGCCCATCGGCTTCAACAAGGGGCAGAAAGCGGCCGCGGCCGCATCGGTGTAGCTTCTCTTCGCGTCCTCCGCGGCTTTTCTCAGCGAACTCTGCGGTTTAGTTTTTTCCTGAGATTCCCGAAACCGCTTTGCTTCCCAATGCGGGATTGCTCGCGTCGCCTAACTGCCGCTACATCAATAGCCTGCCCGTGGCCCTCCGCTTGCGGTTGAGAGGGCAGCATGCGGCGTTCGAACCTCGCGCAGAAACAGGACCTCCTGAAAGGTGAAGGAACGGCCGGGCCCGTGCGGCCGTTCCTTGTGCCTGTCCCCCACGGCCAGCCCACGCTCACCGTGCGCCGCAACGTGATGCCGCCTTTCATTCCTTCCGTGCCCCTCTCCATCGAGCTCCGCGACCAAGTCCACTGGTGGGCCGCGCGCCGCAAGCGCCAGTGGCGGCAGATGCTCGCCGGCCTGGCACTGACCGCTGCGGTTTGTGCCGCCTGGTACTGGATCGTGGCGCGCATGTTGTGATCTTTGCCGCCGGGGCGGCGGCGCTCCTTCACCCCCTCGCGGTGTTCAAATGACCGTGCCGGTGTGACCGCGCTCACTTGCCGGGTTGCAACCCCCGGGGTAGCATGGATGGTTTGATATCCAGCTAAGGAGCCGGCCATTATGGCAACTGAAACCGTAAGCAGGACCAGCGACGCGCGCGCCACCGCGCCCAAGGTCTACAAGAACTACATCGACGGCGAGTGGGTCGAGGCTTCGACCGGCGAGACCTTCGAGTACATCAACCCCGCCGACACCCGCGACGTGGTCGGCATCTTCCAGAAGTCTGGCAAGGCCGACGTGGAAGCCGCGGTGGAAGCGGCCAAGCGCGCCTGGCGGAAGTGGCGGCTGGTGCCGGCGCCGCGCCGCGCCGAGATCCTCTACCGCGCCTCCGACCTGCTCAGCGCCCGCAAGGAAGAGTATGCCCGCGACATGACCCGGGAGATGGGCAAGGTCATCAAGGAGACCCGCGGCGACGTGCAGGAAGCCATCGACACCGGTTACTACATGGCCGGCGAGGGCCGCCGCATGTTCGGCCCGACGGTGCCCTCGGAGCTGCCCAACAAGTTCGCCATGGCCATCCGCCAGCCCATCGGCGTCTGCGCCATGATCACGCCGTGGAATTTCCCCATGGCCATCCCCTCGTGGAAGCTGTTCCCCGCCCTGGTGGCCGGCAACTGCGCCATCATCAAGCCGGCGCAGGACACGCCGCTCTCGGTCTTCAACTTCGTGAAGACGCTGGTGGACGCGGGCGTGCCCAAGGGGGTGGTGAACATCGTCACCGGCTTCGGATCGAAGATCGGCAACCCGCTCACTGAGCACCCCGACATCCGCGCCGTCTCGCTGACCGGCTCGACCGACGTCGGCCGCATCGTGGGCACCTCCTGCGCCAAGAGCTTCAAGCACTGCTCGCTGGAGCTGGGCGGCAAGAACCCCATGATCGTGCTCGACGACGCCAACCTGGACCTGGCCATCGACGGCGGGCTGTGGGGCGGCTTCGGCACCACCGGGCAGCGCTGCACCGCCACCAGCCGCATCATCGTGCAGAAGGGCGTGTACAGCGAGTTCGTGGAACGCTACGTGGAGCACGCCAAGCGCCTGAAGGTGGGCAACGGCCTGGACGAGTCGGTGGAGATGGGTCCGGCGGTGAACAAGGGCCAGTTGGAGACCGACCTGCAGTACATCGAGATCGGCAAGGGCGAGGGCGCCAGGCTGATGTGCGGCGGCCACCGCCTGGAGTCCGGCGACTACCAGTACGGTTGGTTCGTGGAACCGACGGTGTTCGCCGACGTGGACCGCAAGATGCGCATCGCCCAGGAGGAAATCTTCGGACCGGTGCTCTCCATCATCCCCTGCAACGACCTGGACGACGCCATCGACATCGCCAACGACATCGAGTACGGGCTGTCGTCGGCCATCTACACCAAGGACGTGAACAAGGCCTTCAAGTCCATGCGCGACCTGTACGCCGGCATCACCTACATCAACGCGCCGACCATCGG
>CAYTPH010000169.1:1511-6520 GCA_964439635.1 uncultured Terriglobales bacterium | reverse complement strand
ACGTCCACCGAGACCAGCAGCGGCCGGTGCCCGCCCTTTTTCAGCCACGCTGCCAGTTTGCCGGAGGTGGTGGTCTTGCCGGAGCCCTGCAGGCCGGCCATCAGGATGACGGTGGGCGGCTGCGAGGCGAACTTCATCTTGGCGGTGTCGCGGCCGAGGAGGTTCACCAGCTCGTCGCGGACGATCTTCACCACCTGCTCGGCGGGGGAGAGGGCGGTCATGACCTCCTGGCCGAGGGCCTTCTCGCGGATGTGGTCGATGAGTTCGCGCACCACCTTGACGTTGACGTCGGCCTCAAGCAGGGCGAGACGGATCTCGCGCAGGGCTTCGCCGATGTTCTCCTCGGTCAGCTTGCCCTGGCCGCGGAGGTTCTTGAAGGCGCGCTGGAGCTTCTCGGAAAGGTTCTCGAACATGATCCTGGGTGCCCGGGTGAAAGGCTATTTTAGCAGTCGCCGGATTCTCAGCGGGCGCGGACGCAGGCGTCCGCGCGTTGCATGTACTCGGCGACCTCGACGCGCCAGCCCAGGGTGGAGCTGATGGCGATGCGCAACTGCGCCGAGGCGGCCGGCTCGCCGTGGACCAGGTAGGTGACCCGCGGCGGCTTGGTGAAGGTGCGCAGCCACTCCAGCAGCTCGGGGGTGTCGGCGTGGTCGCTGAACTGGTCGATGGCGGCGACGTGGGCGCGCACCGGCACCATCTCGCCGAAGATCTTCACCGCGTCGGCGCCGTTCTTGAGGGCGTGGCCGCGAGTCGCCGGCGCCTGGAAGCCGATGAACAGCACGGTGTTGCGCGGGTCGGGCAGGCGCTGCATCAGGTGATGGAGGATGCGCCCGCCAGTGACCATCCCGCTCGATGACACGATGACGCAGGGGTAGCGGTGCTGGTTGATCTTCTTGGATTCGTCGGCGCTGGTGGCGAAGGAGAAGCCCGCCCACTGCAGCGGGGAGCCATAGCGCGCAATCAGGTTGCGGGTGTCCTGGCTGAACTCCTCGCTGTGCTTCAGGAAGATGTCCACCGCCTTGATGGCCATGGGGCTGTCGGCGAAGACGGGAAGGCGCGGGATGTCGCCGTTCTCCATCAGCTCCTTCACCAGGAAGAGGAACTTCTGGGTGCGTTCGACGGCGAAGGCCGGCACGACGACGCTGCCGCCACGCGCGACCGTGTCGCGGATCAGGCGCGCCAGCTCGGGGCGCGGGTCGGTGGTGGGGTGGAGGCGATTGCCGTAGGTGGATTCCATCACCAGGATGTCGGCGGACTCGCCCGGTTCGGGGCCGGCGTGGACCACCTTGCCAGGGTTGGCGCGGACGTTGCGCACGCGGCCGATGTCGCCGGTGAAGAGGAAGCGCTGCTCGTTGTTTGCGCCGCCGGGGGCGGCGGCGCTCCTGCCATTGGTGGTCACCTCGACCATGGAGGCGCCCAGGATGTGCGCCGAGCGCACGAAGCGGAAGCGGAAGTCGGGACTGAGCTCGACGGTGTCGCCGAATTCCACGGGGACGAAGTAGCGCAGGCTGTCTTCGGCCTCTTCCATGGTGTAGAGCGGCAAGGCGGGGGAGTGGCGGGTGCTCTTGCGCTTGTTGGCGAACTCGGCGTCTTCTTCCTGCAGGTGGCCGCTGTCGGGCAGCAGGATGGAGCACAGGTCCACGGTCGGCGGCGTGGCGTAGATCTTGCCGGCGAAGCCTTCCTTCACCAGCCGCGGCACCCAGCCGGAGTGGTCGAGGTGGGCGTGGGTGAGGATGACGGCGTCGATGTCGCGGGCGGGGATGGGCGTGTCCTGCCAGTTGCGCTCACGCCATTCCTTCTGGCCCTGGAAGAGGCCGCAGTCGATCAGGACTTGCAAACCGCGCTTGCCGCTGTGGTCGCCGGAGGTGTTCACCAGGTGCTTGGATCCGGTAACGGTACCGGCGGCGCCGAGGAACTGGATGTAGGCCACTGTCGGACCTCCAGCCGCATTGTAGCGGCTGGAGGTCGCAGTGCCGAGTACCAAGTGCCCAGTGCCTAGTGAGGAAGCAGTTTGGGCGGCCGGCAACCAGGCACTTGGCACTATGAACTAGGCACTTGGAAGCTGTTGTTGCTGGTGTCCCACTCGGGCACAGAGCCGTCGTTCACGATGACCCGGAGCGGCTTGGAGGGCGCTTCGATGCGGATGACGGCCTTCTGCTGCGCCGGCACCAGCAGGCGCTTGGAGATCTCGCCCTTATCCGTCTCCAGAATCACCGGCACCTCGGCGCCGGCGGTGCCCAGGTTCTCGACGGTGACGGTGACGATGTACACGCCGGACATCGTCTGGCGCGGATACGCGGAAGCTACACGGAAGTCGGGGAACTTGCGGTCGCGGTACACCCAGTCGGAGAAGAACCACTCCAGGTCGCGCTTGGTCTCGGTTTCGACCAGGCGCTGCACGTACGAGGGCTCGCGGTCCTGCTCCGGGCGGTAGGCCTGGAGGGCGCGGCGGAGCGGCTCGTCGCCTACCAGGTCGCGCAGCATCCACCAGACGCGCATGGCCTTGGTGCGGAAGAAGAGCTCGTCCTTGGTGGTGGCCAGCGGCTGCAGCAGGACTTCGTCGTCGGTCGAGGAGGCGGTGATGAGCGGCCCGGTCTGCTGCTGCATGTAGGCGATGGCGGCGGCGCGGCCGTCCTGCTGCTCGCGCTGGAGCGCCTGGGCGAAGTGCGCCAGCCCCTCGCTGATCCACGGCCGCGGCGAGGCGATGGAGGCGTGCGCCATGGGGTGGGCGAGGGAGAGTTCCATCTCGGCGGGCGGCAACGGCTTCAACGGCGCGAACCACATGGCCTCCGACTCCCAGGGGACGTAGTCCGCCGAGGGCAGCTCGACCAGATGCACCTGCCGCTTCCGCGGGCCGAACCAGTGCTGGGTGAGCGCACTGACCCGGGCGGCGACGCGGGTGTAGTCGGCGGCCAGTTCCGCGCGGCCGGGCAGGTGATCGATGCGGATGACCGACTGCATGGAGGTGACGTACTCGCCGATGGCGAACGACGGCGACTTGTCGCCGATGGGCTCGAAGACGTGCTCAGTGCACTGGCGGTAGGTGGGCGGTTTTTCGGTGGCGTTGCGATGGGCGCCGCGCAACGACTGCGCCGGCGTGTCGTTCATGATGACATCGGTGGGACGGAAACGGTCGTACAGCACGCACATCCACGCATGTATGCGCGCTTCGGCCTGGCGCTGCCTGTAGAGCGCGAGCGTTTGGAACAGTTCATTGCCGGCAGAGAGGCTGGCAGCCTCGCTGGCGATGGGGTACCAGGCGACGTAACCGACGCCGCGCACCACCGAGTAGGGGTCGGCGACGCGGTCCCACTCGGTGTTCAGCGAGCGGCCTTCCGGAGCGCCGATGCGGGTGAGGCGGCTGGCGTCCTGGACGATGTCGCCGGCGTAACGGACCTCGAGCTTCACCGTCCCCTGCGGCGGCACCGGCGCGGGCAGGGTGACGATGGCCTCCGACAGCGCGCCGGTGTGGTCGATGTCGGTGGTGTAGTCCTGGGAGAGGAACTGCACTGCTTTGCCGCCGACGGTCACCGTCTTCCAATCGAGCGACGACGAGACTTGCAGTACCGCGACGCTCTGCGGCGCGCTGGTGTCGTTGCGCAGCGTGATGGTGCCCTTCGCGTCCAGCGCGGACTTGGGCGGGATGAGGGTGACTTCCAGGTCGTAGTCGGTGAAGGTGAAGGCGTTGCGGTCCAGCGCATGCGCTGACAAGAGCAAACCACAGAGGACACAGAGGACACGGAGGAAGTTCATTCCGACTTCTTCCGGGCGCCGACGCGGCGCTGGCGGGCGACCTCGTACATCACCACAGCGGCTGCAACCGAGACGTTCAGCGAAGGCACCTGACCGGCCATGGGGATGGAGACCAGGAAATCGCAGTGCTTGCGCACGTGCTCGTGCAGGCCCTTACCCTCGGCGCCCAGCACCAGGGCGCAGTCCATGTTGTAGTCCACGGCGTCGTAGCTCTGGGTGCCGCGCTCGTCCAGGCCGACGGTCCAGACGTTCTCTTTCTTCAACTCCTCCAGGGTGCGGGAGACATTGGTGACGCGGGCGATGGGCAGGTGTTCGGAGGCGCCGGCGGAGGCCTTGGCCACCGTACCGGTTACGCCCACGGCGCGGCGCTCGGGGATGACGACGCCGTCGGCGCCGGCGCCGTCGGCGGTGCGGATGATGGCGCCGAGAGTGTGCGGGTCCTCCACACCGTCGAGCAGGACCAGGAAGACGTAGCGGCCGCGGCGGGCCGTCAGCAGGTCGTCCACGTCGGTGTACTTCTTGGCCGAGGTGACCGCCACCACGCCCTGGTGCGGCGAGTTCTTGGCCAGGCGGTCGAGCTCCTGGCGGTTCAGGAAACGTACGGCGATGCCGGAGGCGCGGCAGTCCTCGACAATGCGCTGCAGCTTCTGGTCGCTGCGGTCGCGGGAGACGGCGACGTATTCGAAGGCCCGCCCGCGCGACTTCAGCGCCTCGGCAACGGCGTGGATGCCGTAAACGATGTCCCCCGAGGAAGTGAAAACGACTGCGTGGTCCCCCAGGGCTGCGAAGACGTGTGTGGGCGCGGGTCTCTGCCCCGCGCCGTGCCGCGAAGCGGCATAGCCGAGCTGCGCTCGGCCGCCCCGGGTCGGAGAACCGGGGCCACACAACCGTTGGTCAGAGACGCGCCCCCACACGATCCAACCGGCGGACGATAGCGTACGCTGCTGCGCCGACGGGGAGGCCCGTAACGACATCCGAAACGTAGTGATAACGGTCGTACACGGCGCCCAGGCAGAGGAACAGCACGACCGGCGCCAGCCAGTACGACAGCCGCCGCGAGTGTCGCCATGCGAACAGCCAGGCCACGAAGCCGGCGGCGACGTGCGAGCTGGGGAAGGCGTTGCCGTGCACGCCCGCGCCTCTCTGGATGAGCAGCACCAGCCAGTGGAAGGGCCCGCCGACGATCTCCGTGGTGTGCAGGTGTTTGAGCGTCCGCGCCGGGCCCTCGGTGGGAAAGAAGATGAAGAACACGTAGC
>CAYTPH010000169.1:0-1501 GCA_964439635.1 uncultured Terriglobales bacterium | reverse complement strand
GAATTAGGGGCGCGGCCCCATCACCGGGAAGTTGATGAAGACCAGGTAGCAGAGCAGGTAGCTGAGCACGCTGGCGGTCATCACCTGGCGGAAGGCGCGCTTGTCCTGGCGCTTGTGCAGCACGCCGCCGACGATCATCAACAGGACGAAATAGCCGAAGTAGCCGATCTCCATCGGCTCGGTCACCCACCACAAGTGCGAGAACTGGCCGAACCAGGCGGTGGGCGGCGTGGAGAAGAGCCGCGCCTCGAGGTCAAGGATGTACTGGTCCTGCCAGCCCCGCACCACCAGGAACGACAGGCGCGAGACCTCCTCGAAGCAAACGATGAACATGGCCAGCGGGTACCAGTCGTGCAGGAAACGCCACACGCGGCTGGTCCGTGAGCCGGCCGCCAGGAGAAGCACGACGAGGACGCAGGCCGCGTGCAGGCCGAGGTACAACGGCCAGCGCGGCAGGTTGTGGCGGAAAGCGAGGATGAGCAGGCTGAGGGCGGCGAACCAGCCGAAGTACAGGCGGTCCACCAGGTTGGTCGCCGGCCACAGAGGGGCGGTCGCGCTCACGGGTGCTAGACTAAAGGATTGGGAGGGAGCTTTTGCAGGACGTATTCATTCTTTCGGCTGTGCGGACGCCCATCGGCAAGTTCGGGGGCTCGCTGGCCTCGCTGACTGCCGTCGACATGGGCGTAGTAGCGGCACAGGCGGCCATGGAGCGCGCCGGTATCCGCCCGGAACAGGTCGAGGAGAGCATCTTCGGCAACGCGCGCCAGGCGGGCGGCGGGCCGAATCCGGCGCGCCAGGTCTCCATCCGCAGCGGGGTTCCCAAGGAAGTGCCGGCCTACACCATCAACCAGGCCTGCGCGTCGGGCATGAAGTCGGTGGCGCTTGGCTACCAGGAGATCCTGCACGGCAACCTGGAGTGCGTGCTGGCCGGGGGAACGGAGTCCATGTCGCGCCTGCCGTACTACCTGGAGGGGGCGCGCTGGGGCTACCGGCTGGGCCACTCCGAGCTGGTGGACGGCATGTACCGCGACGGCTTCTTCTGTCCCCTGGCCAAGATGGTGATGGGTGAGACCGCCGAGGTGCTGGCCGAGCAGTACCAGATCGGCCGCGAGGAGCAGGACCAGTACGCGCTGTGCTCGCAACAGCGGGCGGAGAACGCAATCAAGGCAGGGCGCTTCAAGGACGAGATCGTCCCGGTGAAGCTCGAGAGCAAGAAGGGCACGACCGTCTTCGACACCGACGAGCATCCCTTCCTGGGCGCCACACTGGAGAAGATGGCAAAGCTCGCGCCGGTGTTCGACAAGAACAAGGGCACCATCACCGCGGGAAACTCATCCGGGATCACCGACGGCGCCGCTGCGATAGTGTTGGCGTCAGAAGCTTTCGTGAAGAAGCACGGCTTGAAGCCGCTGGCGCGCATCGTCGCCGCGACTTCGGCAGGCGTGGACCCGCGCACCATGGGCATCGGCCCGGTGCCGGCCGTGCGCAAGCTGGAAGAGAA
>CAYTPH010000168.1:4696-6522 GCA_964439635.1 uncultured Terriglobales bacterium | reverse complement strand
ATCAGCCCGTCCACAAGAAACCGGCTTTAGCCGCTGAGGGACTTCGTCCAAGAGCAACCCCGGATACGCCGAAGAATACGGGAACTCCTCCGGCCGCTCGCAGAGCCGCTTTTGAAGCGGATTCAGCCGGATGTACTCCACGTGGTTGGCATAATCCTCCGCATCCCTGATCCGATGGTCCGAAAACCCTCTCTGCCATACCTCGTACGGATACTCCAGCTCCTTCTTCGCTCGGTACGAGAATCCGCCCTTGATGAACTGCACAGCGCGTTCCAAGCTGCCCGTAGGCGTGAGGAGTACGTGAAAGTGGTCCGGCATGATCACGAACTCATGCAACAGGTACGCCGAACTGCGATAGTGATACAGCACGTCGATCAACAACCTTGTCCACCGCTCGTGCTGGAAGAATGGCCTTCGCTCCGACGTATCCGACGTCACCATGTAGGTCTGCTGGTTATGCGTCGCGGGTTCGCGCTTCGGTCTCATGTCCCTCAGCGGCTAAAGCCGTCCACTGGTGCCTCTCGCGGCGCGGCTGGAAGCCGCGCCCTTTCAAAACTGCCCACTGACCACTGCCCACTATCCTTTGAACTCCTCCATCATCCTCACGAAATCTTTGAACAGGTAATGCGAGTCGTGCGGCCCCGGGCTGGCCTCGGGGTGGTACTGCACCGAGAACAACGGCAGGTTGCGGTGACGCAGCCCTTCCAGGGTGTTGTCATTCAGGTCCACGTGCGTCAGCTCCACTTCGCTCAGCGGCAGCGAATCCGGGTCCACGGCGAAGTTGTGGTTGTGCGCCGTGATCTCCACCTTGCCGCTCTGCAGCTGCTTCACCGGATGGTTGCCGCCGTGGTGCCCGAACTTCAGCTTGTAGGTCTTGCCGCCCAGCGCCAGCCCGGTGAGCTGGTGTCCCAGGCAGATGCCGAAGATGGGCTTGCGTCCCATCAGCCGCCGGATGTTGTCCACGGCGTAGGTGCAGGGCTCGGGGTCGCCCGGACCGTTGGACAGGAACACGCCGTCGGGACTCAGCGCCAGGACGTCCTCGGCATGGGTCTCCGCCGGGACTACGGTCACGCGGCAGCCCTCGCTGGCCAGCTTGCGCAGGATGTTGTGTTTGATTCCGTAGTCGTAGGCCACCACGTGGAAGCGTGGCGGTGCGTCCTTCACCCCGACCACCTCGGTCGGCTCGATCGACCGCTCGCCCGTCTCCCACACGTAGCGCTGCTTGGTGGTGACCTCCTTGGCCAGGTCGGTGCCGGCCATTGGCGGGATCTCCCGCGCCTTGGCCACCAGCTTGTCCACGTCGGTCTCGAGGGACGAGATCACGCCGCGCTTGCACCCGTTGTCCCGCAGATGCCGCACCAGCGCCCGCGTGTCCAGGTCGGCGATGACGGGGATCTTGTAGTTCTCCAGGTACTCCTCGGCCACCTGCTGCGAGCGCCAGTTGGAGCTCACCCGCGAGAACTCACGCACCACCAGCCCCTCGATGTACGGGCGCACGGCCTCGTTGTCTTCGGGGTTGGTGCCGTAGTTGCCTATCTGGGGATTGGTGAGGACGACGATCTGCCCGGTGTAGCTGGGATCGGTGAAGATCTCCTGGTACCCGGTGATGGAGGTGTTAAAATCGACTTCCCCGTAGCATTCGCCTTTCGCGCCGTAACCTTTGCCGCGGAAGATGCGCCCATCTTCCAGGGCCAAGATCGCTTGCATCGGAACTCCCGGGGTGGATTTTTGCGATTTTAGCAGAGATAGAGGACTTGTGGCACAGCCGCCCCGGCTGTGCTGGAAGATCTCAGGGCTGGGTGAATCTCAGCAATGTAGCCCGTGCG
>CAYTPH010000168.1:0-4686 GCA_964439635.1 uncultured Terriglobales bacterium | reverse complement strand
CACGACTCGGCGCCGCTGTCCTCCTCGGATCTGTCACTGAAACGAAGCAGTTTCAGGACTATGCTACAGGCGGCCAAAGCGATGGGGCCGTCGGATGACAAACCTACTTAAGAGACTCACGGAAGCACGAAACGACATGGGACCGTGGGGTTCAATCATGATCGGCTTCGTCTGTTTCGTGTATTCGGCAGCGATGTTCGAGTACACAGCCTCGGGTTTGTCTCGAGTCCTGGTCTTTATCTTGCTGCTCGTCTGCGTAGCACATCTCGTGCGGCGAACATTACTTGGCTGGCTAGTATCGTTGCTGTCATTTGCCGCCCTCGGCGCCATTCTGTTTGCCAGCGACCGTGTCGGAGCGCTCATTTTCTTGGTTCCAGCGGTGATGCAGCTGCTTTCATGGAGGAAGGTTCGGCTGTATTACCTCGGCACCGGTAGGAATCGCTGAAGGGGCGGACTACCGTAATCTCCCCAGCTTCTCCACCGGCCAGTACACGAACACCGCTTTGCCGTAGATGAAGTTCTCGTCCACGGGACCGAACTCGCGGCTGTCGTTGGACATGGAGCGGTGGTCGCCGAGCACGTAGTAGCTGCCCTCGGGCACCGTCACTTCGGGGTAGGAGCGCGCGTCCAGGTACTGTGGCGGGACGTAGGTCTCGTCCATGGGGACACCGTTCAGGAACACCCGGCCGCCGGCGATGCGCACGTGGTCGCCGGCCACCCCGATCACCCGCTTGATGTAGCTCTTCTGCGGTTCGCGCGGATAGCGGAACACCACCACGTCGCCACGCTCGATCGGTCCCAGCCGGTACACAAACTTGTTGATGAAGATCCGCTCCTGGTCCTCCAGGCTGGGCAGCATGCTGGTGCCCTCGACCTTCACCGGCTGGTACAGGAACATGATGATGAATCCGGAGATGGCCACCGAGATCACCAGGTCGCGCAGCCACGCGCGCAGGGTCGCGCCCAGACGCCGGGCCGGCCCGGCTTCCACCTGGTTCAAGGCTTCCGTGGGGCTACTCATGTCCTGCTTTCATCATACGAAGTCCCTGGCGGACCCCATCCTGCCGCTTGCATGTGATTGTAACCGAATCCGCCGATCCGGCATCCAAACCGGCAGCAGGTTCCGTTAAAATACTGGGATGAGAATGTCGGGGATGAAACGCGTCTTGACCCTTGCTGCCGTCTGCCTGATCGCCATCACCACCTCCGCCCAGTGGCTGGACGTGCCCGCGCACCACACCGCCGCGCCCAAGAAAGGCGCCAGCCAGCCCGCCATCCTGAGCGGCAAGCAACTCTACGGCCCCGCCTTCAAGTACGACTTCCAGCGCAACGCCTACCGCCTGGCCGCCAAGGTCGCCGACGTCCTCTACCAGCAGCCCTGCTACTGCCACTGCGACCGCAGCGTCGGCCACACCAGCCTGCGCTCCTGCTTCGAGAGCGAGCACGGCGCCCACTGCGCCGCCTGCATGCAGGAAGCGGTCTACGCCTACCAGATGACCAAGGCCAAGAAGACCCCGGAGCAGATCCGCGCCGGCATCATCGCCGGCGAGTGGCAGAAGATCGACCTGCGCACCTCCCCCGACCTCAAGTGAAATGCTCCAGAAATGGAGCAGATGACTCGGCCCTTCCCTTCCGCGTATAACTTCCGCGCCGGAGCGGCCCTGGTTTGCTTCCGGGCATCGCCCAAAAAGGCTTTTCCACAGGCCGGTGCAACTACCCTTCCGGCGCACCGGGCAGGATTACAGTTTGATGAAAAAGAAATCCGCAGCAAAGGTTAAACGTTCTTCCGCTAAGTCTAAGAAAACAAAGCCTGCTGCGAAGAAATCGCGGGCCGCCCGTAAGGCCGCACCCGCTCCTCCCCGCAAACCCACCCTGGCGGAGGACCCCCGTTATCAACAAGCTGTGGGAAACTACCAGGCGGGGATCAAGGCCATGCAGGAGCGCAAATACGAGCGCGCCAAGGGCTATCTGCAGAAGGTGGTGGACGGTCCTAGCCGGGAGTTGGCCGACCGCGCCGCCATGCACCTGCGCATCGCCACCGACCAGCTTTCCCGCACCTCGGCCAGCTTCAAGACCGCGGAGGAACACTACGATTTCGCCGTCTCCCTGATGAACCAGGGCCAGTACGAGGACGCCCGCGTCCACCTGGAGAAGATCCGCAAGCAGCATCCCAAAGCCGACTACGCCGTCTACGGTCTGGCGGTGCTCGACTGCCTGACCAACCGGGTGGAGGAATCGCTGCGCCACCTGGACGAAGCTATCCGCATGAATCCGCAGAACCGCATCGCCGCCCGCAACGACAGCGACTTCCAGAACCTGGCCGACGATCCGCGGTTCACCGAGCTGCTCTACCCCGAGCCGGGCACAGAATCCGCTCCTACCCCGACCCTTCGGCGATAGAATCACCTCATGCCGGCCCCTGAAGCACCTGGTATGCAGCCCGCCGCGCCGCGCCCGCTCAAGGTCGTCGCCATGGGCGGCGGCACCGGCCTCTCCACCCTGCTGCGCGGACTGAAGACCTACGTTCCGCGCCCGGGCGAGCTCGACCGCGCCGGTGTCCACATCAGCGAGCTGAATGCGGTGGTGACGGTGACCGACGACGGGGGCTCCAGCGGCCGCCTGCGCAAGGAGTTCAACATCCTGCCGCCGGGCGACATCCGCAACTGCCTGGTGGCGCTCTCCGAGGACGAGGCTCTGCTCTCCCGCCTCTTCCAGTTCCGTTTCTCCGGCGGGACTGCCTCCGCGCTGGAAGGCCACAACTTCGGCAACCTCTTCCTGACCGCGCTGGCGGCGGTGACCGGCGACTTCGCGGAAGCGGTGAAGCTTTCCGCCGAGGTGCTGGCCACCCGCGGCCACATCTTCCCCGCCACCACCAGCAACGTGCAGCTCGACGCCCTGATGACCGACGGCAGCCGCGTCCACGGCGAGACCAGGATCACCGCCAGCCAGGGGCGCATCCAGGAGCTGCACCTGGTGCCGCCCGACGCCGAGCCCCTGCCCCAGGCCATCGAGGCCATCCGCGGCGCCGACCTGATCACCGTCGGCCCGGGGTCGCTGTTCACCAGCCTGATCACCAACCTGCTGGTGCGCGGCATCGCCGGCGAGGTCGCCCGCTCCCGGGCGGTGAAGGTGTACGTCTGCAACCTGATGACCCAGGCCAACGAGAGCTTGGGGCTGACCGCCTCCGAGCACATCCGCGCCATCTATCGCCACGCCGGCGCCGAGATCTTCGACTACGCGCTCATCAACGACGCTCCGCTCAGCAGCCGCCTGAAGGCCAAGTATGCTCTGGAAGGCGCCAGCCAGATCGTCTGCGACACCACGGCCATCGAGGAACTGGGAGTGCAGCCGGTCGTGGGGAATTTCCTGGAAGAGGACGGCGTCGCCCGCCACGCCACCCAGCGCGTGGGCGCTGCCCTGCTGGACTTGGCGACCTGTGGGAAGCCCCAGCGTGCCGCGGCCGCCACTAACGCCGGCGCACGCCGTTCCGCTAATATGGCGGACTGATGCCGAAGACATCCAAGCCCAAGAGCGCCCGCGGCGGACGTGTCCGCTTCGCCATCGCCATCATGGCGGCCGGCAAGGGCACGCGCCTCAAGTCGAAGTACCCCAAGGTCCTGCACCAGGTGGGCGGGCGTCCGATGCTGCGCCACGTGATTGAAGCGGCCACCCGCATCGTCCCCGCCGCCGACGTCTTTGCCATCGTCGGCCACGAGGCCGAGATGGTGCGCCGCGCCGTGGAGGTAACCGGCATCGGCTTCGTGCTCCAGGCGGAGCAGCGCGGCACCGGCCACGCCATCATGACCGCCCGCGACGCCCTCAAGGGGTACGACCACGTGCTGGTGCTCTCCGGCGACGTCCCGCTCATCCGCCCCGGGACCATCAAGCAGGTCCGCGACTTCCACCTGAAGAGCAAGGCGGCCATGACCGTCCTGACCGCCGAGGTGGAGCACCCCCGCGGCTACGGGCGCGTCCTCCGCCGCGGCGACACCGACAACGTCGAGGCCATCGTGGAGGAGAAGGCGCTCACCCGGGCGCAGCGCGCGTTGCGCGAGATCAATTCCGGCATCTACGCCTTCGCCACCCGGCCGCTGTTCCAGCACATCTCCAAGCTCAAGACCGACAACGCCCACAAGGAGTTCTACCTGACCGACATGGCGGGGCTGCTGGTGAAGGCCAAACAGCGCGTGGTGGCTACCGTCGCCGACGACCCGAACGAGGTCATCGGCTCCAACACCCGCGCCGAGCTGGCCATGCTCGACCGCCACCTGCGGGCGCAGAAGTGCGCCGAGCTGATGGAGAGCGGCGTCACCATCTTCCGCCCTGACACCTGCGTCATCGACTCGCAAGTGGAGATCGCTCCCGACACCGTCCTCGAGCCCTTCGTGCAGGTCCTCGGCCGCTCCAAGATCGGCTCCGACTGCCGCATCCGCTCCTTCAGCGTGATCGAGGACACGGAGATCGCCGACCGGGTGGAGGTGCGGGTAGGCTGCGTCATCGAGAACAGCATCATCTCGCCCCGGGCCATCATCGGCCCGTACTCGCACCTGCGGCCGGGCAGCGAGATCGGCGAAGCCGCGCACGTCGGCAACTTCGTGGAGACCAAGAAGACGCGCCTGGGCAAGGGCGCCAAGGCCAACCACCTCGCCTACCTGGGCGACGCCCTCATCGGCGACGGGGTGAACG
>CAYTPH010000167.1:0-6531 GCA_964439635.1 uncultured Terriglobales bacterium | reverse complement strand
AGCAGGCAGGAAGCGGCGGGTAATCGGGAAGTTCTTACACTCTCAAAGGACGGCGGTTTCGTGGATCTCGCGGCCCTCGGCGAAGCGCGCCAGGTCGAGCAGGCGCGCGTCCACTAGCTGGGTGCGGCTGGCAGTAATAAGGTCGGAGACGATCTTGCCGGTGGCGGGCGCGTGCATCACCCCGTGGCCGCTGAAGCCGTTGGCGAAGTACAGCCCCTTCACCTGCGCCGTGCCGCCCAGGATGGGATGGTGGTCCGGGGTCATCTCGTAGAGCCCCGCCCAGGCGCGCTTGGGGTTGACCGCCAGGTTCTCGAACATGGGCACCCGCGCCGCCGCCCGCGTCAGCACCTTCTCGATGAACGACGGCTCGAAGTCCATCTTGTAGCCGGGCGTCTCCTCCGGGTCGGCCCAGGCCAGCAGGAAACCCAGCGACTCCGGGCGGAAGTGGAAACCGTTGGACATGTCGATGATCATGGGCGCGGTGTGGGGGAACTGGTCGAAGGGCTCGGTGGGGATCAGCTGGCGGCGCAGCGGCTCCACCGGCAGCTCCACTCCCGCCATGCGCGCCACCTCCGCCGCCCAGGCGCCGGCCGCGTTCACCACCACCCGGGTGTCCACCCGCCCGCGCGAGGTCCCCACCGCCGCCACCTCTCCGTTCTTCACCTCGATGGCGGTCACCTGCGTGTCGCGCCACAGCTTGGCGCCCCGCTCGGCGGCGCGGGTCATGAAGCCGACCATCGCGCTGTACGGGTCCACGAAGCCGTCGGTCGGACAGAAGCTGCCGCCGACGATGTCGTCCGAGCGGACCTGAGGGTACATGGCGCGGATGTCGTCGGCGGAGACCAGCCGCACCCCTTTCAGTCCCATCGCCACCTGCTTGTCGTAGTTCGCGCGCAGGTAGGCCATGTGCTTGTCGCTGGTGGCCATGAACAGGTAGCCCTGCGGGCGATAGCCCGACGGGTGCCCCAGCCGCTCCTCGAACTCCGCGTAGAAGGGGATGGAGTAGAGCGACATCCGGATGTTGACCGGGGTGGAGAACTGCGCCCGCACCCCGCCCATGCTCTTGCCGGTGGAGCCTTTGCCCTGGTGGGTCTCGCGCTCGATCACCAGCACGTTGCGGCAGCCCGCCTCGGTGAGGTGCCAGGCGATGCTCGACCCTACGATCCCGCCCCCGACGATCACCACCTCCGCCGTCTGCATGCTGCCTCCGCGCGAACCGCTGATTGTAACGCCGGCGTCCCACCGGCTGTCCTGAGGGCGCCCCGCCCTCAGATCTGCGTGAGAATGTAGCGCCGCCGCCCCGGCGGCGCGCAGCCCGAAGGGCGCTTGAAAGTAGCCCACCGCGTAGCGGTGGGAAACGAGCGCAAGACGCACACCGAGCCCGCTTCAGCGGGCGATTGAAAAACGCCGGGCCTGTTGCGGCCCGGCGTCGAGGAAGGAAACGCGCTACTTGGTATAGGGTTCGAAGCTGAAGTCGGCGGTGATGTTCCCGCCGGCCTCGGCGATGTTCTTCACCGTCACCCCCGAGTAGCCGAACTTCGGATCCACGCCTTTCCAGAAGTAGTAGCTGGTGGAATTGGGCGAAGTGAAATTCCCCAAGCTGGTCACCCCCAGGCGGCCGGGGAACAGGTCGCTGGAGAAGCCGCCCCACAGCCCCTGTTCCATCTGGTACCAGCCGTCGGCCTGGATCAGGGAGATGCCGTAGTGCTTCTCGCCCGTCCACGCCGGCTGCCAGCCCAGCGAGCGGAACTCGCGCCAGTTCTGCGCCTCGTTGGGCCGCCAGTAGTTGCGCGACAGCACCGCGTTGTCGATGTGGTAGATGGCCAGGCCGTGGTAGTAGGAGACTCCTCCCACCACGCCCCAGTACTGGAACCCCTCATCGAAGCCGGTCTGCTGCCGGTTCTCGAACAGGAAGTACTCCACTCCTCCTGAGCCCGGCACGTCCATCCTGTACACCACGTTGCTGTCTTTCGACGGCAACAGGGTGATGTTCTGCGGGCTGGTGATCTCCTGCACGCTCACGAACCCCAGCCGGTACTTCGCCCAGGCATCCAGCAGGGCCGGGGAGTTGCCGTCGAAGATCTGGAAGTTGGGATGTCCATTCCAGCTCCCGAAGCACATCAGGCTGACGATGCCCGTGCCCCAGCTGTCGTACCCGTAGTCGTACTCGTCCGGCAGCCCCAGCACGTGGCCGTATTCGTGGGCGAACACTCCGACCGTGGGCGGGTACGGACCGGTCACGACCCCGGCATAGCCGGTCAGGTCGCCACCGACCTCGGGCATCATGGCGTAGGCGTTCACCTGCACGCCGTCCACCGTCAGCCCGCCGCCCCCGATGCTCCAGCTATGGGACCACATCAGGTCCGGCGTGCCGCTCCACTCCGCTCCGGTCCCCGCCACCACCACGAACAGGTTGGGCAGGACGCCGTCGTGGGCATACTGCGAGAAATCCACCCCCGCGGCATCGGCCAGCAGCACCGCATCCCGCACCAGCGTGCGCGCATTATTGGGCGACGCTCCGAAGCCGTTGGTCCCCGGAGGGAAGTAGTAGGCGTAGGGCTTGCCCGTCTGTAACCAGCCCTGCGTGCTGGGCAGGTTGTCGGTCGTGATCTGGATGTAGTTGTAGGAGACCTGCTTGTAGTAGTTCTTCAGGGTACGGTCGGTGGGGTGCCCGGCGTAGGCGGCATACTCCGGCGGATCGTAGGTGTCACCGAACAGCATGTCGTCGTAGTAGCCCAGGTCGAGGCGCGAGGCCGGGCCGCCGGGAGGGTTGTCGGTGAACTGCACGAACAGCACCAGCACTTTCTGAGTGGCTGCGATGGGTAGCGGCCCGATCGGGTACGCTCCCGGTTCCATCTTGCGGTGTGAGTTGATGAACGCCGGCAGCGGCATGGGCATGGACCGTCCCTGCGCCTTCAGCGCCTCCGCGGCCCGGGGCGACAGGCTCACGATCGAGGGCCCGTCATCTCCGGCCAGGGCCGGCAGCGCCAGCACCGCCACTAAGCCGATCACAAACAGCGATCTACGCATTTCGACATCCTCCTGATCAGGGATCGCCGGGCCGGGGGGAAGGAAAACCGCTGGCCGCGGCCCGCGGGCGCCCAGCCGGGCGCCCTTTGCGCGGATAGCACCCCTGCTTATCGCTGTCGCTCCCGCTTGTCAGTGAGACAGCGCACACCGGCCTGTGACTGGGAGGGCCGGGGGTGGGACGAGGCTTGCTCTCCCGCGTCCGCGGCGCTACCCTTGCAGTCCTCTCCTCCGCCATCTTCGTCTGGAGTCTGGCTATGCTCTATAAGATCGTGGGCGTGCTCTTCCTGCTGGCTGCCATGGTCTTCGCCGCCGATGCCCTGCGCCACGCCTGGAACAGCCGCGATGGCTCCATCAAGGCCATCGCCTACGCCGTCCTCTCCGTCTTCCTCATCGAGATGGTCCGCGTCTTCCAGGCGGAGAAGCACCGCCGCGACGACGAGGCCCGCGAGCGCCGCCGCCTGGAGGAAGTGGAGCGCCTCGCCCGCCAGGCCGCCATGGTCGATTAACCAGTTCAAGGTTGCCCCACCCTTGTCGCCCCGCTTTTGGGCGACAGGGTGGGGATGTCGTTTCGCGTTGTAACTACCAACTACTAGCTGCCTTCTTGAGCAGCTACAATCCCCCCATGCTCCGCACTATCTTTTTCTTGCTGCTCGCCGCCGCCACCGCCTTCGCCGCCCCTTCCACCCTGCGCCTCGATTACTTCCACACCGGCAACGCCGGCAGCGAGGTCTTCAGCCCCGACCGCGTGGTCCTCGAGCCGCTCCCCTGGCCGGGCAATCCCGCCCGCAGCCTGGACGAGAGCAACCTCGGCCGCTACTTCTTCGAGGTCCGCGACCGCGCCACCAACCGCCTGCTCTACTCCCGCGGCTTCTCCTCCATCTTCGGCGAGTGGGAGACCACCGACGAAGCTCGCCAGATCCACCGCACCTTCCACGAATCCCTGCGCTTCCCCGCGCCGGAAAAGCCCGTCCAGATCACGGTGAAGAAACGCGCCGCCGACAACTCCTTCCGCGAGGTCTGGTCCACCGTCGTTGATCCCGCCGACATGTTCGTGGACCGCACCCGGCCCGCTCCGCCCACCGACCTGGTTTCCGTGGAGAAGAACGGCGAATCCGCCAGCAAGGTGGACTTCCTCATCCTGGGCGACGGCTATACCGCCGCTGAGCGCGGCAAGTGCGAGAAGGACGCCCGCCGCCTGACCAACAGCCTCTTCGCCATGTCGCCCTTCAAGGAGCGCCGCCGCGACTTCAACGTCTGGCTGCTCTGTCCCGCCGCCGCCGAGAGCGGCATCTCCCGCCCCTCCACCGGCGTGCAGCGCCGCAATCCCACCGGCGCCACCTACGACGCCTTCCGCTCCGAGCGCTACATCCTCAGCTTCGAGAACCGCGCCTTCCGCGAGCTGGCCCAGTGGGCCCCCTACGAGTTCGTCGAGATCATGGCCAACAACCATACCTACGGCGGCGGCGGCATCTTCGGCCTCTACTCCACCATGGCCGCCGACAGCCGCTGGGCCGACTACCTCTTCCTCCACGAATTCGGCCACCACTTCGCCTCCCTCTCCGACGAGTACTACACCAGTGATGTGGCGTATCTGCCGGCGGAGATCAAGGTGGAGCCGTGGGAGCCGAACGTCACGGCGTTGCTGGATAAGGACCTGAAGTGGAAGGACCTGGTGGAGAAGAACACGCCCATCCCCACGCCCTGGGAGAAGGAGAAGTTCGAGGCCTACTCGCGCGAGATCCAGAAGCGGCGGCGGGAGATACGGCGGCAGAACCGGCCGGAAGCCGAGATGGACGCCCTCTTCGAGGAAGAGAAGAAGCACGAGGACCAGACGCTGGCGGCGGAGAAGTACGCCGGCAAGGTGGGCGCATTCGAGGGAGCCAACTACGAGGCCAAGGGCTACTACCGCCCGGAGGCTAACTGCATCATGTTCACCCGCGGCGATTACTTCTGCTCGGTGTGCCGGCGGGCCATCGAGCGCGTCATCGACATGTACGCCGGGCGCTAGCCGCCCGCGGACGGTCACAAGCGCTATCCTTTAGGGACGAACTGCGTCAAAATCAGAAGCTTTCCTCTCCGGAATCGCGTCTTCTATTAAGGAGCTGACCAACCGATGTACACCCGCGGCGTTATCGCCATCGTTCTTTGCCTGTCGCTGCTCGCTCCCTTGTCGGGCGAGACCACCAAGGGCGCCGAAGCCGGCCTGAAGGCCATCCGCCCGGAGGCCATCAAGGCGCACGTGCGCTTCCTGGCCGACGACCTGCTGGAAGGCCGCGCCACCGGCACTCGGGGCTACGACCTGGCCGCGCGCTACATCGCCACCCAGTTCGAGCTGATGGGTCTGGAGCCGGCGGGCACCGACGGCTACCTCCAGCCCATCAAGTTCCGCCAGTCGCAGATCGTGAAGGACGAGGCCTCGCTGGTCCTCACCCGCGACGGCAAGTCGCAACCGCTGGCCTGGGGGACGGACTTCATCATCACCGGCAGCCCCAACGCCGAGCGCGAGGAGACCACCGCGCCGGTGGTGTACGCCGGCTACGGCATCAGCGCCCCCGAGCTCGGGCTGGACGACTACGCCGGGCTGGACGTGAAGGGCAAGATCGTGGCCATCGCCTTCGGGTCACCGGCGCACTTCCCCACCACCCAGCGGGCGCACTACAGCTCCAACCGCGGCAAGGCAGAGAACGCCGCCCGCCACGGCGCGGTGGGCGTCATCACCTTCTACGATCCCGAAGCGGAGAAGCGCTTCCAGTGGAAGTACACGGTCATGTACGCCGGCGGCACCGGGCTGAAGTGGCTGGACAAGGACGGCACGCCGCACGACGGCTTCCCCGAGATCAAGGCCTCGGGGGCGGTCAGCCGCAGCGGCGCGCAGGCGCTGTTCGCGGGCGCTTCCAAGTCGCTGGAGCAGGTCTTCAAAGAGTTGGAAGAGGGCAAGCCCAAGGGCTTCGACCTGGGCCTGACCGCCACCATGAAGCGCACCACCAAGCTGGCGGAGATCACCAGTCCCAACGTGGCGGCGGTGCTGCGCGGCTCCGACCCCAAGCTGCGCGACGAGTACGTGGTGTTCACCGCCCACGCCGACCACCTGGGCCGCTGCAAGCCGGTGGACGGCGACGACATCTGCAACGGCGCCGTGGACAATGCCTCCGGAACGGCGGTGCTGCTGGAGATGGCGCGGGCCTATGCCGCGCTGCCGCAGCGTCCGCGGCGCTCCATGCTGTTCGTGGCGGTGACCGCCGAGGAGAAGGGCCTGCTGGGCTCGGATTACTTCGCCCACAATCCCACGGTGCCGATGGAGAAGATCGTCGCCAATGTGAACACCGACGGCGCCTCCATCCTGTTCCCGCTCTACGACGCGGTGCCGCTGGGGGCGCAGCATTCCTCGCTGGGCAAGACGGTGGCCGAGGCCGCGTCGGAGCTGGGGGTCAAGCTGGCCGAGGACCCCATGCCGGAGCAGAACTTCTTCGTGCGCAGCGACCAGTACTCGTTCGTGCGGCA
>CAYTPH010000166.1:5933-6539 GCA_964439635.1 uncultured Terriglobales bacterium | reverse complement strand
GCTGCTGGATTCCACCGAGGTGGACGTGGTGGAGTTCGCCCGCGACGAGAGCACACTGTTCTTCCGTGTGGGCGGACGCCTGCTGACCTCGCGCCAGCTCACCGGCCAGTTCCCGAATTACGAAGCGGTGCTGCCGCGCGACAACAACAAGATCGTGACCGTGCGCTGCGAGGACATCGCCTCGGCCATCCAGCGAGTGGCCCAGTTCGCCGACGAGCGCTCGGGGGCCATCCGCATCCGCCTGGAGAACAACGAGATCAAGGTGTCGTCCAGTTCGACGGAGACGGGCGAGAGCGAGGACTCGATCGAGACCACCTATCAGGCTGACCCGCTGGTCATCGGCTTCAACAGCCAGTACCTGCTGGACTTCCTGAAGGCGTCGAGCGCCGGCGAGATTCGCCTGGAGTTCAAAGACCCGCAGTCGGCCGGGCAGCTCCGCCCCGACGAGGGCGAGGACTACAAGTACCGCTACATCGTGATGCCGATGCGGATCTGACGGCGCTTGGCGGGGCGTCCGAGCCCGCCGCCGTCATCCTGAGCGAGCGCGCAGCGCGAGTCGAAGGATCGCAAGCCAACAAGTCTGTAGCCCGGCCGCCCTCGGCCGGG